>CAZGMM010000050.1:0-16980 GCA_964526845.1 uncultured Halanaerobiales bacterium
CTAATTCTTTCAGCCTATTTCTAGTTTTCTTATCATTAATTTTAACTCTCCCATACAAATATTCATGATAGAATAAATCAATAGCATTTAATAATTCATCCCGTTGTTTTTCTAATGTTCTAATATAGTCCTGTTTTCTCTGTTCATTGATATCATTAGTATATTTTTCTTCCATGTCATTTACATACCCCGCAGGATACATTTTACCGCTTCCTTGTTCAGCCAATCTAATCACTCTCCTTTGATTCTTTTAACACTTCTTCAAGTATTGATTTAATATTCATCATCCATGCAGTTGATTCACAGGGTTGCAAATCATGATTTATAAAATAATCTATAGCTTTATCTGCTTCTTTTGATGCTTTTTTGATACATTCCAGCAACTTATCCCGCTGTTTCACAACTTCTACATAATCTTCTGCTTGCTCTTTGATAACAGCATTAGCCGCATCCGAAAAATCTTCAATTTTGTATTCAGCCATTTAATCACCCCCCTTCCTTGGCTATATTTATTAAGTTTTTACACATTTTCGGATTTTGAAGTTTATTTACATATTTTTTAATTGCTCTTGAGTCAACTTTTAGAGTTACGCCTTGTTGATTTGTTATGGTAAATTCATTGCTAGTTATTTTTTCTACTTTAATTCCTATATTTTTTAAATATTTAATATCTTTTTCAATACTCAATTCAATCACCCTCTTTCTTTATTTCACTAGTTTTTAGCCTATAATCGTACGGATATTTACAGTACCTTGCATATCTATTGCATTTTTTGCCTCCTTTCACTCGGGTACAATGCTCTATAGTTGAGCTTAATCTTGTTGAGCCCGAGTAAGTAGGAACATGACTTTTTTTGTAATATTCACATTCTCTATCTTTCAACCTAATCACTCTCCTTGTAATAAATAAACCTATATTTTCTACCTAATTTTTCAAGTATGCAATCTTTTTTAAAACCCTTCAAAACATCTTTAACTATTTTTTCATCAACATCTCCTTGAAAATCATTCATTAATTCTTTAAAAGTAAATGCATCTTTTTGGTTTAGAATCGTTTTGGAAATTAAGTCAAATACAGGTATCTTAATCACTCTCCTTCCCGCCAATATTGTTTTATTTAAATATCAGGTAATTCTACAGTTTGCCCAGCTAAATCGTGACGGCAATCATTAAGGAATCTTATTTTTCCGTCCGTCACAAAACTATGACATCTTCTTTCTGGTTTATCCTTATTTACCAACACAGAAGGCTTAAAAGTCGGTTTATCAAAATCATCATTGAAACTCCATCTATCATTTACTACATGAGCACATCCACAACCTGGACATTCAAAAAGTATTTTATGTCCATTTTCGCTTGCTTTTATTTTTCTGGCTTTTGGCACTTGAATACACCTCCACTTTGACACAATACTGCCGTTTCATGGTACAGATAGCAGGATTTGAACCTACTTTTGCTAGCTTCGCAGACCAGCCCGTTTACCCATTCGGCTTTATCTGTGTATAAATTACCAGAGGGATAAGGGATCCCTTAATTTCGGTCTATTCCCGAATGTCAACTGTTACACAAATATGAATAGAGGTTTTAATCACTCCTTTCTTTTAATATTTTTTTATTGATTTACCCCCCCCTTGGATAAAATTATTATTCGTTTTTAGTAATCCATTGTGAATGTGGTAAACTTTCTAACCAATCACAATATTTACCCCATTCACATACTAACTCATGATTTTTTCTCTGTTTATATACCGTTTTTTCTTGCAAGTAATTAGTAGTTATTCTTGCTGTTAATTCCATACCAACAGGATTACTATAAATCATTCTATAAAAATTTTCCTTAATAGGATTATCATTATATTTTTGTTGTAATTCTTTCATTGTTTTAATGATCCTATCATCTACATATTCTATATAAGCGTTATCCAAATCCATATCTTTTAATTTATGAATAGATGATTGGCTACTACCCATTTCACTGAAAGAATATCTACTCCATTGTGCCCACCATTTTATAGTTGCTTTTATGTCAGCGGTTATAGTAATAAGTTTCAAAAATCCATTGTGACCTACACCGGGTGGATTATTTGCCAATTCATCTGCTCTTTCCCAATCATCTTCTTCCAACCAGTTATTAATTTTAGTATTCATTGGATAACCACTTGCATTAACAGCTTGTGCAATACCGTTAACATCAACATTATTAATCTCCATTTATTGCACTCTCCTTTTTGAGTTTTTTATTTAAACTTCTGGCAATTATATTAGCATTAATCTTGATTTCATACCTGCTTTTACATTTACACACATAATCAAAATCATAGTTTTCTAACTCAATTTCGCTGGAATGTTTACGTTGTTTTTCAGTAAGATTATTCTGGTATTCATCTCTATTACTGTTTAACCTTATAATTTTAATTGTAGTAGATTGATAGTCATTTCTTTTGAAATATTCTATTTCATTCATGTATCGGGTATCTGCTATTAAAATAAAATCAACATCTTTAAACTGTTTTTCCGCTCTTTTTACCCAATAATCTTTATCTTTTTTGCGTTTTTCCTGACCTAAGTTTTGTAAAAAAGTTCTACCTTCTTTATCCTTTTTGCCATCCCAACCCTGCTTTTTAGCCATCCTTTTCAAATCAGTAGCAAACCACACTATCTGACCTGTATAGCCCAGCATAACAAGTTCTGAAAGTAATAAAACGGCTAATGTATCTTTACCATGTTGTGCTTTGCCATAAATGTTAATTATATAAGTTTTATTCATGATTAAACCACTCCTGCGTTGCGATCATCTATATATTGATGAGCAAATATTTTCCTACCTTCAAGTGGCCATTTTTCTACTATCCAGGGGGCATTTTGGTTGACTGCATCTATTGGTATATCATTTGCTTTACAGAATTCTACTGCCTGTTGTAACTCTTTACCACACCTGCATGTCCAAAGAATTATATAAGCATTATATTTTTCTACTTCCCAGTTTAACAACCAAAAAACTTCTTCATTTATTTCTCCTATATCTGGATATTCATCTTTAACAATAGTACCATCAAAATCAACCGCTATTATCTTTCTGTCTTCGTTTTTCAATCAACATCCCCCTAACTTTTGTTTTGAATTTTCCCTGCAATTCAGCACAATCTATGATTAATTCAGTATTTTCAGCTATTGGCCCTTTAAGTTTTATCTCAAATTTATTACTACCTATTTTTAAATTGGATTCAAAACTAGGTTTAGTCATTATCATCAACCTTACAAAATCTTGATAAAAACATTGCTAAATTTGCAATATCAATAAATTCTTTTTTTGCTGTAAAATTCAATCCATTTTTATCGTATTCTTTTAATGCTTTTATACAATTATGGTGTAATTTGTTCGCTAAAATATCTTTATTTTCTTCATCACCCCAACCTTTCCATCCTCTATCTGCTATTTTATATAATCTTTTTTTCATTGATTTAGCAAATTCATTAACTGCTTGTCTTAATCTTTCTTTTTCATCTATATTGTTAATTTCCCATTCCCCCAGTAATTGAAGATAATTAATTTCTGATATATGATAACTTACTTCTCTAAATTCCATCCCACCATTTACAGCTGCTAGTATAGTTATACTATTCTCTGTTACATTAGCAATCAATCCGAATCTATTATCATTCCATCTTACCGGTAAACCTTTTCTTAATTTTTCTGTATCAAATTTAACGCCTTCCATAAGTTATATCCCCCTTTTCTTTATGTGCTTTTTTAATTGCTCCTCTGACTTTTCTTGATAATATATTGGTGAGTAAACTTTTATTTGTTCTATCAAATATATCATATATTCTACATGGTGCTTCGATGCTAAATTTATATCTTTTATTATGATATTCACTTGATTTTATTCTTTCCAGGTTAACTAATTTACCTATTACCTGATTAACCTGTTTAGTGATTTCATTTATTTCTTGATTATGTTTTTTCTTTAAAATATATATTTTATGTTCTAAATTATAATTTTCTTTTTCTAATTCATCCGCTATTTGTTCTAATTCTTGATAATCATTTTGTAATTTTTTATAAGTACTTCTTAATACTAATGGAAATTTCAATTAAATACCTCCTTGTTTATCTCATAATTATTTATTAATTAATCATCCTCATTAAAAGCCATATACCGTAAAATAGATTCCTGTAAATAATTCAAATACTGATAGGTTTCGATTAAAACATCTTTTTCTGCCTGTTTGATTTCCGGCTTTGGTGAATTCATAACTGACAATGCATAATCAATCCTACTTTTTATTTCATTAAATCTATTATCAAGTTCTTGTTTTTGATGATTAATAGCACCCAATTTATTTCACTTCCTTATTGATGTTTAATAACAATTTTTACATCATCATTAGAATAATAATAAACTTTATCAATACCCGAATATTTTTCTTTTATCCAGTCAATAAATTCATTAACAGTCCATTCATCAAAATACATTTTCCATTCTCTATTACCACTAATCATAGAAATAGCTATAAGACAACCTTTTAAATCTCTAACCATTCTAAGAACATTATCAGCAGGCATAATTCTAAATATATCACCTTGTTTTATTTGCTGATAAGATCTATCGTGTCTTTTGACTTCTACTTTAGCCACTTTATTTTTCCTCCTGATTAATTTTTTACTACCTCATACCAGTTACCCTCAACTGGAATATTTTCTTTGCCAATAGCATTAATTTTTCTTATATCATGTTTCTTTCTATTCAATGATAACCTGACATCTAAATCCTTATTTTTCTTCCTATTTTCTAAAAGCAAACCATTTCTTGTACCTGGACTACAAGCTATCAAATACCCGGTTAACATATATCTATTATAAAAATCTTTGGTACAATATACTTTTAAATCAGTAATTTTTATCTCTCCTTCAAGTTTTTTACCACTTCAAATTCCACTACATTTATTTCTTCTTCAAGATTTAATTCACCATTGATCTCTTTCCATATATCCCAAAACTGATCATAGGTATCATAACCTTCTGCACATAAATCTTGAACTGATAAATCCTTCAATTTTTCTTTCCTCACATCAAGTATTTTTATATCAGCAAAATGTCCTTCATCTCCCTGCCAGGGCATGTTAGTTCTTGCCTGATGAATAGCACCTATATTCCATCTTTTCTTGCCGGTCCTTCTAGTTTGTGTTTTCCTGCCTCTTAATATTGGATTAACATGTTCTTGTTTGAATAAAATCAATCGACAGCCTCCTTTAACGCCTTGATAAATTCTTCCTTATCTTCAAACTGTCTTTCATCATCATCAATAAAGTAATACTTCTTTTCATTTAAAAACTTACCAGTAGTTTTATGCTTTGAAGTATGAATTTCCATTTGTATGCCTTGTCCTTTATATTCACTACGGTATAATAGTGAATGTTCTTTTTCACCACTTAAACTGGTATGCAATTTCCATTTGATTTTACCTTCCGTTGTTGTTTTCATAATTAACCCCCTCTAAATATTTATCTACATTATTCAAAAAACCAACCCTCACCAATCTATCTGGTTCTATCTCATTATCAAATTCATCAATAGGAATACTTTTTCTGCCACCTTTATCTTTGTTAATCCAGTATTTATCAAGCAATTCAAAAGGTAACAGATATATGTTCCCTAATATGGTAAAACTAACTATCAAAAATGATATTCCACCGTCTTTATAGTTTATCTTCAAATATTCATATTGGTGGTCCTTAACAAGTGATAAATCAAATCTGGTTTCAATACTTGTTTGTTTGGTATCAAATGTTATATGTTTGCCCTGATATTCACCTATAAAATCAACAGTGGATTTTTTTTCAAAAAATGCTAATGTAATTTTGCCTGTTTCATAGTCACATTTAACTACATGGATTGGTGTCGGAACTTTAAAAATTAATGCTTTATCCTGATTCCTGTAATATTCGCATGCTCTTATTACCATTTCTTCTAAGTCCATACCTCTATTGGCTTTGTTATTATTTTTTGATTTATTGCTATTGTCAGTTATGCCTAATTGTTTAGCGTGTTCTTTTGATATTCTGGTCATATAATTACACCTCAAATAATTTCATTCTATCTTTTTCTTTGTTTGCCATTCTTAAATTATTTTTTCCTTGCTCATAATAACTTTCTTTAAGTTCTATTCCTGTAAATTTTCTATCCATTTTTAAAGACTGATAACCGGTACTAGCTATTCCTGCAAAAGGATCTAAAATAGTATCACCTTTATTCGACCACAATCTCAACCCTCTTTCTATTACATCAAGTTGCAAAGGACAAATATGCTTTTCGTCTTTTTCCGCCCTTGCTGAACGATATTGCAATGTATTTGATTGGTCTATATCAGTCCAGACCGGACTAGCTATATTTCTCCATTCATCTAAAGGAAAATCATCTGGTTTATGTCCTATCGGTTCTGGATTATCTCCTGGTTTCCGCATTGTTACTAAATAATCTGGTATACCCTGTCTACTCATAGAACTATCTTTCTTCAATTGCCTGTATAGCAATCCTAATGCTTTCGTTCTTTGCATAGCGACAACTGGGTCCTTCCATATACAAACTTCTGAATGAAATATCCAACCTTTTTCTTTGAATAAATCTATTAATGTACCCCTAAAATCTTTAATACCTATTACACCATCGAAGGCTTTTGTAGTAGGTAAATTCATGCAGTGAAATGATAACAACCTGCCCGGCTTTGTCACTCTATATAATTCTTCTACTAAAAATTTAAAATGTTGCCTAAATTTCTCACCATCTTTACAATTACCCATATCTCTTTCAGAATTTGTGTAAGTATATAAGTTCTCAAAAGGTGGACTAAATATTGTATAATCAATGCTCTCATCTTCAAAATCTTTAATAATTTCTACACTATCTCCTAAATAGAAGTCCCAATCTTTATCGAAAGAATGATCTGTTTTATATTCCATGGTTTCTTTATGTGTTCCTCTTAAGTTATCTATAGTTAATTCTTTTGTATGTTCTATCATTCTTTTAGCCATTTCTTCTGCCTGTGCCTCCTTGTGCTCAATATTTCTTAATACATTGCCCTCTAATTTTGAAGTAATTATATATACATCAACTGGTTTGTTCTGACCAAATCTCCAACATCTTCTGATTGCCTGATAATATCTTTCATAACTATCTGACAAACCCACAAAAGCAACCTTGTTACAATGTTGCCAGTTCATTCCAAAACCTGCTATTGAAGGTTTGGTGACTAATACTCTGATTTTACCCTGTGTAAATTCGTGCATTTTTTGTTCTTTATATTCCTGCGAATGAGTTCCCTGTATTTCTACTGCATCTGATATTTTATTTGCTAATTCACTACTTTCATCATTTAAATTACACCATACTATCCAGGTATTATCTGATTCATTAACAAGTTCTGCTGCTTTATCTGTTCTTTCAGGTATTGTCTTACGTCTGGCCCGCCTTCTTTCCATCAAACTTTCAGCAGCAACCGGGAATAAAGTCTCTTCTGGTTTTTCTTTTGGTTCCAAAACAATACTATGTTTTTTCAAAGGTGGCAAATTAAACTTACCGTCTTTATAACCTAAATCAGAAGGTTTATTTAACATGACAGCCCAGTTTGATACCCATTTCCAGTATTCATCTTCTGCATGCCCCTTTAATCTCCATTGACTTGTTCTGCTACCATCATGTACAAAATACATTCCTAACATTTCTCCACGGTCCATTACACCCAAAAACTCTGAGTGATTCCCTAATTCTTTAAAATCGTTCGGTGCCGGTGTCGCTGTACAAGCAAGTTTATATTCAGTTTCTACAAATGAATTAATTATTTTATTTCTCGTTTTTGATGTATAAGATTTTAATATGCTGCTTTCATCAAGAACAACAGCCATAAAATTATCTGGATTAAATTTGTGTAATTTCTCATAATTGGTTATATTAATACCATTGGTAACATCTTCTGCTTGTTTACAATTATTGACTTCTACGTTAATTTTTTTACCTTCTCTAACCGTTTGTTCTGCAACAGCAAGCGGTGCAAGTATGAGGATATCACCTCCTATTTTCTCATATATATGTTTTGCCCATTCTAATTGCATAAATGTTTTTCCTAAACCTGTATCTGCAAAAATTGCAGCTCTCCCTTTGCGAATACACCATTGTACTATATCTTTTTGAAATTCAAATAATTTTTTGTGTATATCTTTTCTGTCGATTTTAAACCCCACAGAATTTATTTTTTGTTTTTTGTTTTTTAAAAAATTATTATACTGCATTTAATCACCCTTTAAAATTATCTGCCCTATTTTCATTCCTGGTATAATATTCTTCAATTACATATTCCTCCAATTTTCTATCAAACTTTTCTTTCAAAGAACCCAATTTAAAATTATTTTCAGCTTTATAATACCCCGATCTTTCTGCCTGTTTTAATGATTTAATATTTCTTTTATTTAAAATAACTTTCCTATTCTGCTTTGACTTTATATTACATGATAAATCAATAATTTCTTGTTTTAAGTTATCCATGATTTCCTCCTTTTGATTTAAAGATAACTTTCATAAAATGTCGCTTCATAATCAGCCATTTGTAACAACTGAACATCCGGATATAACTCTCTGGCCCTGTTAAAACCCCTATTTTTTCCACCATTCAATACTCCATCTTCCCATGCACCCATATGATAACGAATTGCTAGTTTTTCTCTGTCTTTCAACTCGATAAAATCCTGAATAATAGATACTGATTTTTCACCATGACCTAAAGGCAAGTTATCATCTTTGTAAGTCCAGTTTTCTTCTTTTTCAGGTGGATCTTCATCTGGCCTATTTTTAAGCCAGTCTATCAAAGATGAACAATAAGATTTTTCTATAAAGTTTTTATTTAGTCTACCAACATCAAAGTTAAACCAATTACATAATTTATTTTCCAATCCTCTCTTGGTAATACTGGTAATATTTTTCCTAATTAAACTTTCTAAATAATTTAATTGCTTTTTACTTGCTGGTTCATCATCAATTTTATACCTATCTATTTTACAAACATCATGTAGTAAAGATTCAATAACTACACTTTTAAAGGGAAACGGTCCTGGTGTAATAATCTGATATCTTTTATGCAATCTACAGTAATTTTCATATACATGCCAACTGTGTAATGCAAGTCCTCCTTTGCAATTTAAGTGATGATTAGCACTTGCCGGTGCTGTAAAAAAGTCTGATTCTTTCAGGTAATCTATTAAATCATATATTCCTTCTCTATCGGTTTCCTTTAATTTTTCAATAATTTTATCTTTCAAATGTTTAACCTCCTTTCTATTTATTTTTTATAAACAGTAAAGCTGTCATTACCTACTTTTGTCACTTTTGCTGACACACAAACATCATCTTTAAATTCTGTATGATAACAAAAACTATCCCCGCTTATTCTGTCTTCCATTGTTACTTTCATAACTCTATATAATGCTTCGGGTATACCTATATTATCTTTTATATTTACATTAACTCTTTTAACATTTTCCTTTTCCATTTTTATTCCCCTCCTATGTTCTTGCCCTAATATCCCCCGGTGCTTCTACATTTCTATGCCTGTCCGGATGATACAATTTAGTTTTATAAGCCTTTTCAGTAAGCATACGGCTGATTGTTTTATTGAAAGGTTCTATACCATTGGTATTATCCTCAAATTGCTGTTGGAACCTATTACGGGCCTGTACAAGGCTTTCATTAGATACCTTGCCGTTATCTCTTACAGATGTTTCATGTTCGCAGTTTTCGCAAATACAAAAGGTGATGTTATCTATCTTCTCAAATAGATGTATTTCTTCACCGCATATCCAGCAAAACATTTTTATACCTCCTTTGTTTTATTCTGGCCACTCCTGGATTTTTTTTGACCAGTCTAAGTTATCTTTGAGAAAAACCGGAATATCATGATAATTACATGCATCAAGTATTGCTTGAACCCATTCTTTTTTAGGTTGTTTTGCCCTCGGTCCGGTTTGCGATCCAATAATAATCCAGTCTAACCAATTAATATATTCCAACATATTTTCGAATTCTTTTGCCCCTAAAAGTGGCTCAAAACTTATAAACTGTATATTTTTCTGTTTTTCATATAGCCCCCAGTATCTATGATAAGTGTTTTCTTCATCATTTCCTTCAATAGTAGTACCCAACCAGCAATTTTCTGGAAAATCAAACTCCTTATATCTGTAAGGATTTTTCGTAAGAAACTGAAAAGTATGTCGAGAACATTGTTTTACTACATCTAAAACTTTTTCAATCCATTCAGCAGGAATCCAGTTTCCAAACAATTCCCCCATACTACACACAAATATTTTAGCAGGTTTCTTCCTGTTTAATGGTTCATCAAGTCTATATTTGTGAAATGTCGGTTCAAACCAAAACGGATGAGGTATTTTAGTACCTTTATAATCATCCCTAAATAAACGACTATCCAGCTCCCATATTCGACCATACTTTGTCTTTGTCGAATCATTATATAATTTACATAATCTATAATCTCTTTCAGAAGTAAATCTTTTTACCATTCTTTTTCCGTAGCAATAAGGGCAATCATGATGACAGCCGGTAACAGGATTCCATGTTTTGTCAGTCCATTCAATATCTGTATTATTCATCTCTCCACCTACTTTCTTTATCTAAATAAATCCTACTTTTAGTAGTATCCTTCTGATTTTGATACTTACCATCATAAGGATTTTCTGCCGGTTCATTTAAAGTAGCAACTACTAGTTGACATATTCTCCTACCTGCTTTAACTTTGACTGGATTTGTTCTGTTTGCATTGAATAATTCAAGTGTTACCCGACCTTCAAAACCTGGATCTACCCACCCGGCATTTTGTATGAAAAGTCCTAATCTGCCTATAGAACTTCTTCCTTCCACAAATGCTGACATATAATCCGGCAAATTGATATATTCAAAAGTAGTTGCTAATACGAATTCCTGTGGTGGTATCACAAAACTATCTGCTGTTTCTTCTTCATATTCAACCTTTTCATCAAGTGATAAAGTCTTATTACCAGCCGGCCACATAAATTTATTACCCAGTCTTAAATCTATAGAAGCCGGCTGTATCATTTCTGGATAATAATACTGTTTGTCTATCAAGTTATTACCTAAGATTTCTTTCTTAAGTGATATATCGCTTAGTATCATTAGTTACCTCCTATGCCGCCATTTCTTTTAATTTATTAACTTCCTCATTTGTCCATAGTTTTCTATTAATAAATATCACTCCTTAAAAAGGTATGTTGTCCATATCTATATCATCATCTAAATTATCATTGTTATAATTATTGCTTTTGCTATCTGAATTACTACTACTTGAATTATCATTTCCCCAGTCTAAGAACTGGACTTCTTCTGCTACTATTTTAGGATTAATGTATGTCCGGCCATCTTTCTTGCTTTTATCAATTTGAAGGCTGCCACGAATCCCTACTAAACGCCCTTTTTCTAAATGATGGGCACAATTTTCAGCAAGTTTACGCCAGGTGGTTACATCAATATAATCTACTTCTCGTTTACCCTGTTTGTTTTTAAATGACCGTTCGCAAGCAATAGTCATGTTACAGACTTCAGTTCCTGAATTTGTATAACGTAATTCTGGAGACCTGACGAGACGACCTGTCCCTATCCATGTGTTAATCATTATTCATCACCGCTTTCTTCAAACGCTTCCTTAACAGCTTTTTCTATCATGTTTCTACCTTTGCCATAACTAAAATAACTTTTAATTTCTTTTTCAATTGTTTCATGTACTATCGGTTCTATATAAGAATCAAAATCAAAATTATCCAATGCTTTAAATGCTGATTTTTTAATATAAGATTCTAATTCCTGTTCGTTTAAAAATTCTGCTATCCTAGCCTTCCATCTATCAACCATAATATCTACTTTAATTATTGGTAAACCTTCCACAAATCATCATCTCCTTTTTTTGTTTTATCCTTGACTATCAGGTCTAACCGGCATAATCAAGTAAGTAAAATCATCCTGCCTTAATACTAATGGTCTTATTTCACTTTCTATTTCAATATTAACTTCATCTTCATCAATAACTTTTAAACCTTCAATCAGATAACTACCATCAATATTAATTTCTTCTTCTATACCATTATTTTCAACCTGTAATTCTTCATGGGCATGTCCATTATCATTGTCTGCTTCAATAACAAGTTTATTTTCACTGAATTGTAGGTTAATTGCACCTGTATCTTCTTTAGCTATTAAATAAGCACGCTTTACATTATTCAGTAATTCATTTTTATCAGCGGTGATATAATTTGTTTTTCTATCAGGCATAACCTGTTTCCAATTCGGAAATTCACCTTCTATTAATCTTGAAGTGATAACCATATCTCCCATCTCAAACTTGATATTATTACTGCCAAATGATATTTTGATATCTTCATCAATATTTTTAGTTATTTTCCTTAATTGATTGGCAGTTTCACCGGGTATCAATATTTCACATTCATCATTAATCAAAGTATTAACTACCGACATTCTGTAAGTATTTGTAGAAACCATTTTTTTACCGGTAAACAGAATACCTTCAAGTGCAGGTTTGGTCTCTTCTTTACTTACTGAAATAAGTGATTTACTTAAACATTTTGAAAGCACTCCACTTTGAATATACATATTATTATAATCACCAACTTCCGGTAATTCTGGAAATTCTCCGGGGTTATAACAGTTTAAATTAAATTTACTATTTTGACAGGTTATTTTAGCTTTAAAGTTATTTTCATTTATTTTTATTTGGACCTCATCATTTGGTAATTCTTTGATAATCCTCACTATCTCAGCGGGAAATACAATTGAACCCTTTTCCTGAACACCAATAATTGTTTTGTATTTAATTCCTACCTCAAGATCAGTTGCTTTAAGGATATTGTTCTTCATGTAAATACCTTTTAAAATAGGCATTGTTCTGGAAGTAGCCCTAAAGTTTTCTACATAACTAAAAGCCTGATATAAACCCCTTTGATTAGCTGTTAATTTCATTATTATCTAAAACCTCCTTGAATAAATTTGGAATGTTTTTATTATCTGTGCTTTAATCTTTACTTGACTCACGTTTAACCTCTTTTAATCCTATTTTCAATAAAAAGTAAATAATAATCACATGAAAAAATAAATGACCAAAGGTATAAACATTTAAATATCCATGTATCGCAATTATACTGAAAAATATTCCAGTAAAGAAACCATCTAAAAATATCATTTTAACCTCCTTTAAATTTTAACTAATCGCCGATATTATTTCACTTATCTATTATTTAAATCAAATTTTTCTTTCATATTTATATAACCCTTACCATTACAATTATCACACTCGATTAATGGTTTGTTAATATATTCGATAACTCTTTTCAAATAATTATCAATTTTCTCTTTTAATTCTTTTTCGCTATTAGCGTGAATGGGTTTTATTGGTGTGTGCCCCTTGTAATTTTTTGGACTATATGTCATTTCAAAAACCGTATATTTATCAGCTTTATTAATACTTTTAACATTTCTATCTTCTAACAAATAATCTAAATCAAAAGTATCATGTTTATATATTTTCTTTTTTACTGTAAAGCAAAAAGCATAATCACTTGTTATTTTTGCATATTTCTCATCAATATTTTCTTTTATATAGTGTCTTACAAGTTGATATAACTTTTTAGAAGAAATTTTGCAAGGATAGTTATGTAACAATAGTTCAGGTATTATCATTTTATCTAGTAATTGATGTTTGACATCTGTATTTTTAATTGAAATTTCCCTATCAGAAAAGCTAACACGCTTTAACCCTTTATAATTTATATCAGGTAGGAAATAATAATCTTCTACCTCGAAAATTACATTTATTTCAAATTCCACTTTCTGAAATCCACCTTCTCTAATGTCATATTCATAAGAATACAAATTAAATCTCTCATCACTATTATCTAATTCATTATATGGTATTGTTGAAGGTAGTTTACAGGATTGTAATTCAGGATTTTTTAATTTATATCTTTTATTTATTCTTTCACTTGGAAGTTTTTCTTCTACTTTTTTTGGATATTTTTCTATGAAAAACCATTTATCAACATAAGTTTCTTCTGGTTTTTCACCGTCAAAATATAAATCCTTTATTTTGCTGCTTCTATAACGGTCTGGATTATCAGTTATAAAGCAACCTTTATCAGTTTTAATCAAATCTATTTCTAACATAATTAACCACTCCTTTTATTTTTTAATGACACAATAATGAAACAATACCGCCGTCATTTTCAATCCCTCATTTCATTCCATATAGTTTCATAATACTTTAACCTTCCGTACACCTGAAAAAAGTAATTTTCCCATCTTCTATCACTATCTACTTGATGTTTGTTATAACCAATAATTGCCCTGTGTCTATCACCATCATAATGATTTAACAACCAGTAGTAATAACCAACCTGATATTTTGCCTGAAGTTTATCTGAACTTGCTAAAAGTCTTTTTTCTTTGTTCCAATTCCAGTTATAAACATTTTTAGCTAACCATTTACATGTACTCCACTGCATTGAACCTGTACCAAAACTTTTTCCATTATCAAGTGATTTCCAATTAACAAACCAACTTTCAACTGCAGTTATCACCAAAATATCTTTCCATACTCTTCTGGGATGCACAATATTACACACGTAATTTTGTTTATAAGCAAATTCTTTACGTAAATGTACTCTACTATTCATCTCTTCTTCAGACGGCCTCACGGACCGATATAAGCCTTCTGTGTGCCTTTCCTTAATAATGTACAACCTCATACCCTCTTCAGTAAACCATTTTTGTAAATTTATTGCCTGAATATTTGCTGTGAAGATTAATAAAATGATTAAACTAACTAATAACACTTTCCCTATATTGTTCTTCATTTCTATCATCCCTTTCGCTTTCTGTCGGATCAAATAATATATCCAGTAAGTCATTCAATAATTCTGCTGCCCCTTCCTTATTCAACCCCGTGTTTAATTTAATATGTTCTGCCGCCTCCTTAACTCTTGACCTGTAAGACATTATTTTTACCTCCTTTGGTTATTGTTTAAAATTCTTTCAACCTCTTCTTTAAACTCATTTTCCTTAACTTTTGAATACCACCTATAATGATCTGATATAGCATCCAAAATATCTGCAACTTCTAAACAAGATAGATTATTTTTTATTTTTACTCCGTGAATAACTTCCAAAATTTTACTCCAACCTCTGATTTTTACCATCCTCCCAGCCATAGGATTTAAATTTTCTATCTTCATTCGATATTATATAAAAACGTCTTGTATTTTCCTCAAAACCTAAACCTATTGATACCTTCTGTTTGCCATATATCCTGGATTTCAAAACATCTATAATACTATCACAATCTCTAAGTTCTTCATTAAATTCTTTTTTGTTTTCATCATCTAATCTATGTATTACTAAAGCATTGTCTGTTTTATTGGTGATTTCTGCTAAACCAGCCACATCCATTTTAGTAACTTTGTTTTTTGTCTTTTTAGGATGGGCCACAATATGTACATGAACATTTAACCTTCTGGCAAATTCTTTACACCTACCTACAAATTCACTCTGTCTATGATAGTATTCTGATTTTCTGCCCCCATAGTTTATTGTCATTAAATTATCTATAAAAAATGATTTTACACCATATCTCCTGTAAATATTTTCGAAAGTTTCAAGTATTTTATCCGGTTCAGTTATATTATATATATCATAGTAGAATAATTTCTTATCATACCAATCAGTTATTTTATTTCTTATATCTCCTGGTACAGTGGGTACCATGTCTTCTTTTGCTTCATTGTATTTCATCCGGAAATTATCCGGACCTGCTGCCTGTAAATTAATTAACCACTGAAAAAAACTTACATCAAGTTCTCCGGAATAAACACAGGCACCATAACCCTGCTCAATAGATTCAAGCATTTCTTGACTTAAAAATGTAGATTTCCCGGATGAATTTTCACCGGTCCAGACTGAAATATAGCCTAATATATATCCTCCCAGTAATTTGTTTAGTTTACCTATTCCTGATTTACATGCTTCCATTTTTGCTAAATCTATTGGTTCAACATCTGCTACATTAATTATTCTTTCTATCGGTACCGCTTTAGCATTTTTAATAACTTTTCTAATTGCATTTTTTCCTTTTTTATAAAGCAGTAAATTTGCATCATTATATTTACAATCAACTGTATAACAACGCCACCTACCTAATCTTGAAACAACTTTTTCTTCCATATCTTTTCCGGCTTCATCATTATCTGTCCAAATAATTATTTTCTCGAATTGTTCTAAAAAATCCCAACACTCTTCTATCCAGTCTAAGTTCTGACTTCCAAAAGGTACGCTTACTACATTGTTATAACCGGCTTCAACAATCGCTAATGTATCCGCTTCTCCTTCTGTGATCAGCAGAGGTTTATCTTTGTTGCATTGATCCATCCCCCATAATACGGGTTTACCTCCCCCTTCCTGCCAGTATCTTTTCTTCTTACTGGCAGTACGATATTTGATAAGTACCAATTTTCCTTTTTTGTAATAAGGAAATGCTATTACTTGCCGTCCCTTCTTTTTTGTCATCTTAACTTTTCTTTTTTTCCATGTCTTTTCTGATATTTGTCTTTTTTTAAGATATTTAGCAACTTTAGATTTTAGTGGTATATCTTTCAATTTTACATTTTTATTACCATTATTGGATTTATTATTTTTTTTCTTTTTAGATTTATTTTTTCTACTGTTATGGTTATAATTGCTTTTATTGAATTTATCATCATCAAAATCATATTCCTCACCAAAATGTTTGCATAAATCATAAAAAGAACCTTTAGCACCACATTTACCCCTAAAACAATTATAAGCCCCATTTTCTTGACTGATACCAAAAGTATATTTATCGTTATTTTTTCCTCCTTTACAGA
>CAZGMM010000051.1:0-16588 GCA_964526845.1 uncultured Halanaerobiales bacterium
CTGTTAACCATCGAGCCGCAGGTTCGAGTCCTGCTCGGGGAGCCATTTTTATTTGATACATAAAAAAGGTGTTTACATATGTTAATTATAATTGGAATAACTGTTTTAATTTATGGTATTTTAATTTGGAAAGGAAAACATAAAGTACTTCCCTTTAAATTAAAAAGTCATAAAGATTATAATAAAGTTACTAAAAGTATTATGCTTTTAGGTTCTTTATTACTATTTCTTGGTATATTTTCACGTTATAGAGAAATCGATATTCTTGCTATCATAATGGTAATAATAATTATTATCTTGATTTTCATAAAAATAATATACAGTCTCAATCTAAGCAATTAATTAAAGCCGTCACTTTGTGGCGGTTTTTTTAAATTTTTTAAAAATATTAAATAACCCCTTGAATTTTGATATGAATATAGTATTATATTATTAGAAGGTCAAAAAAAGTCAAAGTAAAGAGGGGATCCATAATGTCTAGTCTTTCTGACAAGATAGAAAAATATTTGCGTAACTTGATTCAACAGTATGAAGGTGAAGTTGAAATCAAGCGTAATAGACTTGCAGACGATTTTAACTGTGCTCCTTCCCAGATAAATTATGTATTGGATACCCGTTTTACCGTTGAAAGAGGTTTCATTATTGAAAGTCGTAGAGGTGGGGGAGGATACGTTCGTATTATAAAAGTTAAATTGAATTCTAAAAACGAGGCGATGAAGAATATTATAAAACAGTTAGAAGGTCCTTTACAACCTAAGGAAGCCAAAGGTATAATAAAAAGACTACATGAAAACAATTTAATTAGCCAAAGAGATCGAGTTCTCCTGGAAGCGGCTATTAGTAAAGAGTCTATTGGTTTTGAAAACGAAGAAAAAAATGCCATAAGGGCTCAGGTACTTAAAAATACACTAAAAGCTATTTTCAAGATTTAATGTAAGGGATAGAAAGGAGGATTTATATGCTTTGTGATAAATGTAAGGAAAAAGAAGCGACTATCCATATTACCAAATATGTAGATGGTGAAAAATCAGAGGTATATTTGTGTGAGCAGTGTGCTAAGGAAACTGGACATATAGATGATAATGACGTATTTTCCTTCAAGAATTTGATTGCAGGTATTTTAAATCCTAATGTGGAAGATTATAAGGAAAAAAGTACAGAAGGATTAAAGTGTGATAACTGTGGCCTAACTTATGAAGAATTCAGAAGAGAAGGTAGAGTTGGTTGTCCTGAATGTTATAACACTTTTGAAGATAAATTACGTCCATTGATCAAAAGAATTCAAGGAAGTGAAAAACACGTAGGTAAAATACCTAAAGATAAAGATAAATATCTAAGAGTTAAGCGGGATATACAGGAATTAAAAGAAGAGATGGAAAAAGTAGTTGCAGATGAAAACTTTGAAAGAGCTGCTGAAATTAGAGACGAAATTTATGCTCTGGAGCAAAAGATAGGGAGTGAATAACCATGTTCAATGATAAAAACATATCATTGAGTAACTGGATAAAAAGCAAGGGAAGCGAAGACGATATAATCTTAAGTAGTAGAATTAGATTGGCAAGAAATTTAAAGATGCTGCCCTTTCCCAGACAATCTACAAAACAACAGTTGGATAAAGTTGTTGATATTATTAAAGATATCTTATTAGATAAAGAATTAGATATTGCCGGTGATAAATATAAGTTCAATTATATTGAAATGGAAAAACTATCCCCGGTAAAAAAGATGATGTATGTAGAAAAAAATTTAAGCAGCCCTCATTTTGTAAAAAATAGCGGCTATGGTAAGATCCTATTTTATGACCAAGACGAAAAGATAAGTATTATGGTTAATGAAGAAGACCATCTAAGAATTCAGATCCTTTTACCAGGCTTACAGATCAAAAAAGCCTGGCAAATAGCTGATCAACTTGATGATATTTTAGAACGAGATACAGAATTCGCTTTTTCCAAAGATTGGGGTTACCTATCGGCCTGTCCTACTAATGTGGGGACCGGCTTAAGATCCTCAGTTATGGTCCATTTACCGGGATTAAATTTAAGCAACAATATAAATAGGCTTTTTGAAGTTGTTGGTAAATTAGGACTGACTGTCCGGGGTATTTATGGAGAAGGCAGTGAATCTGCCGGTAATATCTACCAAATTTCTAACCAGATTACCCTCGGTAGTAAGGAAGAAGATATTATAGAAAATTTAGAAAGTGTAACAAAACAGGTTATAACTCAAGAAAAAAATGCCAGAAATAAACTGTTTAAAGAAAGAGAAGTTTTTATAAAAGATGAAATCTTAAGATCTTATGGTAAATTAAAATATGCATATAGTATATCTACAAGTGAAGCCATGGAATTACTTTCCTATGTTAAATTAGGGATGGAGATGGGAGTAATAGATGAGATAGATTCTTTACTGTTAAAGAGACTATTTATCCTGATCAGACCGGCCCATCTTCAGTCTTTAATAGGGGAAGAAGTTGATTCTACCAAAAGAGATTTAAAAAGAGCTGAGCTAATACAGACAGAACTAAATGGCAAAGGAGGCTAAATATAATGTTTGGTAAATTTACAGAACGGGCCAGGCGAGTCATAGCAATGGCCGAATCTGAAGCAAAAAAATTGAATCATAATTATGTTGGAACCGAGCATATTCTGCTTGGTTTAGTAAAAGAAAAAAAGGGAATTGCAGGTAAGGTTCTCTCCGAAGAAGCAAACCTAAAAGAGAACCAGATTATAGATGTAATTAAATCCATTATTGGCAAAGGTAAAACAAAAGTGGATGGCACAATCGGGTTAACCCCCCGCAGCAAGAAGGTATTGAATCTTTCAATGGAAGAGGCCAGGAAGTTAAACCATAACTATATTGGCACAGAACACATTTTGTTAGGTTTAATTGCAGAAGGAGAAGGTGTAGCTATTAGAATTCTCCAGGAAGTTGGGGTAGACCTTGAGAAAGTGAAGAAAGAAATAATGGATATATTAAGTGATGGTTCTCAAAACAGTGCTGAAACCGAAAAAAGCGATACACCAGAATTAGATAAATATAGCCGTGATTTAACCGAGATGGCAGCGGAAGATAAACTTGATCCCGTGATTGGGAGAGAAAAAGAAATTGAACGAGTTATCCAGGTGCTTAGCAGGAGAACCAAGAATAATCCGGTTTTAATCGGTGAGCCTGGTGTTGGTAAAACCGCAATTGTAGAAGGACTGGCAAAAAGTATTACAGATGAAAATGTACCAGAGATACTTCTGGATAAAAGAGTAGTAGCTCTTGATTTGAGTTCTTTAGTAGCTGGTTCTAAATATAGAGGAGAGTTCGAACAAAGGCTAAAGGCTTTAATGTCTGAGATAGTGGAAAGCGGTAATGTTATCCTATTTATCGATGAAATGCACACTCTCGTCGGGGCAGGAGCAGCCGAAGGTGCAATTGATGCTGCCAATATCTTAAAACCTGCTCTAGCCAGAGGTGAATTACAGGCAATCGGTGCAACTACACTAGATGAATACAGAAAATATATTGAAAAAGATGCAGCTTTAGAACGCAGATTTCAATCTATCATGATTGAAGAAAATACGCCTGAACAGTCCGTGGAAATCTTAAAAGGATTAAGAGATCCCTATGAAGCACACCACAAAGTTAAAATAACCGATGAAGCTATCGAAGCGGCTGTTAATCTCTCTCATAGGTATATTACTGATAGGTTTTTACCGGATAAAGCGATCGATTTAATGGATGAGGCAGCTTCTAGGGTGAGGTTAAGAAATAATACCCGCCCTAATGAATTGAAGGAATTAAACGAAAGAATAGAAGAAGTAGAAAAAGAAAAAGAAGCGGCTGTTAAAAATCAGGAGTTCGAAAAAGCAGCTGAACTTAGAGATAAAGAAAAAGAGCTGGAAAAAGAGTTAGAAGAGCTGCAGGAAGAATGGCAGCAGACAAGAGGCCGTAATGATATGGTAGTAGAAACCGAAG
Source organism: uncultured Halanaerobiales bacterium (assembly GCA_964526845.1). Taxonomy (GTDB): domain Bacteria; phylum Bacillota; class Halanaerobiia; order Halanaerobiales; family M55B127; genus M55B127. The sequence goes on from CAZGMM010000051.1 coordinate 3,964, forward strand.
ATATTGCGCAAATTGTTTCCAGCTGGACCGGTATACCCGTCACCAAATTAGAAGAAACAGAAACCAAAAAACTGCTTAAATTAGAAGAACACTTACATGAACGCGTGGTTGGACAGGATGAGGCGATCAAAGCCGTATCACAGGCAGTAAGAAGGGCAAGAGCCGGTCTTAAAGACCCCAAAAGGCCGATTGGTTCCTTTATCTTCTTAGGACCAACCGGGGTAGGTAAGACTGAATTAGCCAGAACTTTAGCAGAAGCGATGTTTGATGATGAAGATGCTATGATAAGAATTGATATGTCTGAGTATATGGAAAAACATGCTGTTTCTAGATTAGTTGGTTCACCTCCCGGTTATGTAGGTCATGAAGAAGGTGGACAGTTGACAGAGCCAGTGAGGAGAAGACCTTATTCAGTAATTCTCTTTGATGAAATAGAAAAAGCTCACCCGGAAGTATTTAATATATTACTTCAGATCTTAGATGATGGTGCCTTAACCGATGCGCAAGGTAGAAAGGTCGACTTTAAAAATACTGTAGTAATTATGACTTCCAATGTAGGAGCAAACTATATTAAAAAGCAGTCACAGCTCGGCTTTACAGCTGAAAAAGATGAAGAATCTGAATATGAAAACATGAAGGAAAATGTAATATCTAAATTAAGAGATACCTTCAGACCCGAATTTTTAAATAGGATAGATGAAACCATTGTCTTCCATTCTCTCAATAAAGACCATATCACCAAGATAATTGAGATAATGATTAAAGAACTACAGGAAAGACTGGATGCCAAAGAGATCGAAATAGATATTACTAAAGATGCCAAGATGAAACTAATAGACGAAGGATTTGATGCAGAGTTTGGAGCTAGACCCCTTAGAAGGGCGATCCAGAGGATGGTAGAAAACCGCTTATCCGAGAAAATATTAAGTGGGGATATTAGTGAAGGAGACAAAGTAGAGGTAGATGAAAAAGATGATGAATTAGTATTTAATAAAGTTGAATAAGCTAGAAATGAACCCAGCTGAGAGGCTGGGTTTCAATCTTGTAAAAACTGCTTAAAAATGGTATAATTATATATAATTAAACAATCTTGTGTCTATATAATTGGAGAGTAATAATGGTAAAAAATAAAAAGAAGTATATCTGTGAGAACTGTGGTTATAAAACTGAAAATTGGATGGGCAAATGTGGAAATTGTGGTGAATGGAATTCAATCAAAGAGGTTACTCCTTCAGAAGGCCAGGGAGGTAATGATTTTCAAGCGGAAGAAATAAAGTTACCCAAAATTGAATCTCTTGATCAAATTACGGGATCCCAAAAGAGTCGTTTCCCTACTTCTTTAACTGAGTTGGATAGGGTATTAGGTGGGGGAATTGTAGAAGGATCCTTGATTTTAATGGGAGGTTCTCCGGGTATTGGTAAATCCACCTTGATTTTGCAGGTGGCTTTCCTTTTGGCAAATAAAAACAAGAATATACTCTATATTACAGGCGAAGAATCTGTAAATCAGGTAAGGATGAGAGCTGAGAGGCTCGATACAATCCATGAAAACATTTTTATTTTATCTGAAGTTGATTATCAAAAGATTAAGGCAGTGATCGAGAAAAGAGATTTCGATCTTGTCATTATTGATTCTATTCAAACGGTTAAACATCCGCAAATTGATTCTTCGGCCGGCAGTATTACCCAGATTAAAGAAGTTTCTTCTAGTTTGTTTAGAATGGCTAAGGAAACTAATTTACCGATTATAATAATTGGCCATATAACAAAAGAGGGTAATCTAGCTGGACCTAAAGTTTTAGAACATATTGTAGATACTGTGCTGCAAATGGAAGGAGACCAAAATTATTCTTACCGTATTTTGAGAGGTTTAAAAAATAGATTTGGTTCAACTGATGAAATGGGAATTTTTAAAATGAGTTCCCATGGTTTAGAGGAAGTTAAAAACCCTTCCCAGATTTTTATCAGTGAAAGACCGGAAAATGCAAGCGGCTCTATTATAGTACCAATCATGGACGGTAATAGAGTTATTTTAATAGAGATACAGGCTTTAGTAACTGATACCGCCTATTCTACCCCCCAGCGTTTAACGACTGGTATTAACAAAAAAAGGCTATCAATTCTTTTAGCCGTGCTTGAAAAAAAGCTCGGTTTTAATTTTAAAGCAAGTGATGTACATGTCAATATCACGGGAGGTTTATATGCCAGTGAACCCGCTATAGATTTGGGAATAGTCTTTTCCGTTATCTCAAGTTTTAGAGATTTTCCCGTAGATTCTAATACGGCTGTTTTAGGAGAAGTCGGTTTAACGGGAGAAGTTAGGGCTGTTAACCTGTTCAACAAAAGAATTAAAGAACTAAAAAAATTAGGTTTTAAAAATATAATAGTGCCTTCTGGGAATGTTCAGGAGAGAAAGTTTGACCCCGAATTAAATTTAATCGAGATAAAAAACTTACAGGAAGGTTTAGATTTATATTTTAATTATTAGTTATAAAATTATCAAAATAAAGGAGGCTGCTCTGTGAAAGATCATGAAGAATGGTTAAATGAAGTATTAGAGTTAATAGCTCCTGGTACACAGTTTAGAGAAGGACTGGAGAATATATTAAGAGCAAAAACGGGAGGTTTAATAATATTAACGGAAAATGACGAGGAGATAGAAAGTCTCGTTGATGGTGGATTTAAAATTAATGCTGAATTAACCTCGACCAGCCTTTATGAACTTGGCAAAATGGATGGGGCAATTGTTCTGGATAAAGATGCTGAAAATATCATTTATGCCAATGCTTTATTAATCCCTGATCCTTCCATCAGTTCCAGTGAAACTGGGGCAAGACATAGAACAGCTGAAAGGGTTGCCAAACAGACTTCGAATTTAGTAATTGCCATTTCAGAGAGAAGAGATATCATAACCTTATATAAAAATGATAAAAAACATGTTTTAGAAGATATCAGAGTTGTGTTATCAAAAGCTAACCAGGCAGTTCAGACCCTTGAAAAATATAGAAAGGTGTTTGATCAGACCTTAATCAATTTAAGTGCGCTTGAATTTGAAAATTTAGTTACAATAGCAGATGTGGTAACAGTGATTAAAAGGGCTGAAATGGTTCTTAAAATAGAAAATGAAATTGAACGATATATATTAGAACTCGGTAATGAAGGCCGACTGATAAAAATGCAGTTAGAAGAATTGGTTATGAATGTAGAAGAAGAAAATAAATTACTTATCAAAGACTATATTTCAGACGAAAAACTGGAGGAAGGCATAACTGCCGAAGATGTAATTGAAGAGTTAAATGAACTAAATAAAGATGACATGCTATCTACCAGGGAAATCAGGAATGTAATGGGACATGGTGGTAATGTGAATTCACTTGATCTATTAATTGAGCCACGCGGATACAGGATTTTAAGGAAAATCCCCCGTTTACCAATGCCCGTCATAGAAAATTTAGTGGAAGAGTTCGGTGACTTAAATGAGATTAATGTAGCTTCCCTTGATGAATTAGATGAGGTAGAAGGTGTTGGTGAAGTGAGAGCCCAGGCGATCAAAGATGGTCTCAGGCGATTAAGAGATCAAGTCTTATTAGATAGACATATCTAAAATGATTACAAAGGAAGGTTGATAATATGTTTGAAAAAGGAGATAAAGTAGTTTACCCAAATCATGGAGCAGGTACAATTGTCGATATAGAAGTAAAAGAAATTCTCGGTGAAGAAAAGAAGTATTATATTATGGAATTACCTATTGGAGAAATGAGAGTTATGATCCCGGTTCATAAAGTTGATGAAATAGGTATTAGAGATGTAATTGATGAAGAAGAGGCGGAAAATGTTTTTCATCTATTAAAAGGTGAAAAGTCTAAGATGTCTCAAAATTGGAATAGAAGATATAGAGCGAATATGGAGAAATTAAAAACCGGTGATATTTATGAAGTAGTTGAGGTAGTAAGAAACTTAACCATTAGGGACATGGAAAAAGGTCTATCTACCGGCGAAAAAAAGATGTTAAGTAATGCCCGTAAAATTTTAATCAGTGAATTGGTATTAGCAAAAGACATGTCAGAAGAATCCGTTGTTGAAAAGATTGATAACATATTAGAAAATAATCCTAATGTAAATGATGATGAGGATTAAAAAAGAGAGGTGATTTCTAAAAAAGATGATAATTAAATAAGGTAACGGGAGAAGGGGGTGATATTGAATGCTGAAGAAGATAGTGAAATTTATTTTTGGAATTATTGGTGCTGTTATTGGATATAATAGTGTTGTAATGTTGGGCTTTGCAGAAGAAATCGAATTTACTACCAGTAATATATGGTCTTTTCTAATTAGCAAACAATTTATTGGAATTATTATAGGTGCTCTTATAGGTTATTTTTTAATATCTTACTTACTAGAAAAGCTGCTTGACTTTATTTTGAACTTTGATTATAAGTTAAAAGAATTATCCTGGAAAAAAGTTATTATTTCTTTTCTAGGTATTATACTCGGACTAATAATTGGTTCTCTTATTAATCTTGCTTTTTCTATTTCTTCGATTCCAAAGCTGGGTTTGCCTTTACAAATTTTAATTAATGTTATCTTTATATATTTAGGTTTAACCCTGGCCCTTTATAAATCTGATGATATTTTTAACTTATTGTTTGAAAACAAGAAGTTTTTTGCAGGCAGTAAAAACAGCAGTATAACTAAAAAGATTTTGGATACAAGTGTAATTATTGATGGGAGAATTTATGATATTTGTAAAACCGGATTTGTGGAAGGTAAATTAATGATCCCCGAATTTGTCTTAGAAGAATTAAGACATATTGCTGATTCATCAGATGGATTGAAGAGAAATCGCGGCCGTCGAGGTCTCGATATTTTAAAGAAAATGCAAAAGGACAACAGAATAGATGTCGATATTGTATCAGAGAATTATGAAGAGATTCCGGAAGTTGATAGTAAGTTGGTAAAAATGGCCCAGGAGTTTGAAGCAAAGATAGTTACAAATGATTTTAATTTAAATAAAGTTTCTGAACTGCAGGGAGTATTTGTATTAAACATTAATGAACTGGCCAATGCTGTTAAACCAGTTGTACTTCCCGGGGAAGAAATGGATGTTAAAGTTATTAAAGAAGGTAAAGAAGATAGGCAGGGTATCGGTTATTTAGATGACGGTACAATGATTGTAGTTGATAACGGAATCGAGTACATGGATGAAGATATTTCAGTTATGGTTACCAGTATCTTACAGACTGCTGCCGGCCGTATGATTTTTGCTAAACCTAAATCTGAAGGTGAATACTAAAATCTATTTTCAAACTAAAAGGAGATTTAAAATGTATATAACTACAGTAATTCCAGCTGCCGGGATGGGCAGCCGGATGGGGATCAGAGAAAATAAATTATACCTCAAATTGGAAGATAAACCTGTACTTTACCACACTCTTCATAATTTTGTCAGTAATTCTTTTATAGATAAGATTACTTTAATCTTACAGGAAAATGAGATGGACCGCTGTGAAAGAGAGATATTATCTCTTTTTAAGAAAGGCAGAAAAAAGATTGAGATGGTAAAAGGCGGTCAGAGTAGAAAAGAATCGGTTTTTAATGGTATAAAAAATGCCCCTAAAAAAACTGATTACATAATTATACACGATGGTGCGCGGCCTTTAATCACCCAAAAAATTATCAATAATGTGATTGGGGCTTTAGAAAAAGAAGAGGCCGTTACCACAGGTGTCGATGTAAAAGACACTATCAAGGTGAAAGATCAAAATAATTATGTGGTTAAAACGATAAATAGGGATAACCTAACTTCTATTCAGACCCCGCAGGCTTTTAGCTATGAATTGATTAAAAAAGCTCATCAGAGTGATATTTATGATAAAAATATTACAGATGATGCCTATTTAATAGAATTAATGAACAAAAGTGTTAAAATAGTAGAAGGTTCGTATGAAAATATTAAGATTACGACCCCAATTGATATTACTATTGCTGAAGAGATATTAAAAAGTAGGAGAGAATAAGATGAGAGTAGGAATAGGTTTTGATGTGCATCCCTTTACAGAAGAAAGTCCTTTATATCTGGGTGGAATTAAAATAGAGTCTGATTTTGGCTTGAAAGGACATTCGGATGCAGATGTTTTAATTCATGCTCTAATTGATGCCCTACTGGGTGCTATGGGGAAAGGTGATATTGGAGAACTTTTCCCGGATAGCGACCAAAAATATAAAAATATTCGCAGCAGTAAATTACTTGACACCGTTGTAGAAATAATGTTTAATAATAATTACACATTAATCAATGCAGACCTCATCCTTTTAGCTGAAAAACCAAAGATAAAAAGATATAAAAACAAAATAGCAAAAAATTTAAGCGAAATATTAAAAGTAGAGACCACACAGATAAATATTAAAGCTACAACAACGGAAGGGCTTGGATTTGTCGGGAGAGTTGAAGGGATAGGCGCACAAGCAGTAGTACTATTAAAAAACAATTAATTATCTAGTATCGAGGAAGGTGAGGAAATAATGTTAATTAAAGATATCATGACAAAGAATCCTATAACAATTGAAGTGGATTCAACCGTAATGGAAGCAGAGAGAGTATTATCATTAAATAAAATTGGTAGACTTATTGTAGTTGAAGATGATGATATAGTGGGTATTTTAACAGATGGAGATTTAATGAATAATGATAATATTAAAGAAAAGATTGAAAAGTATATGTCAGAAGATGTAATTACGATTAAAGAACTTGATACCGTACAAAAAGCAGCTAAGATTTTATCGAACAACCAGATTGGCGGGATGCCGGTTGTTAATAAAGATGATGAATTAGTCGGTATAATTACTGCTGATGATATTGTATATGGCTATATGAAAGATGAAGAAGAATTAGAGGTTGAGAAAAAGAATATTAACCCGGAAAGTGCGGCTATCTATTTAGCGATGACCCGCAGCCGTGAATATGAAGAATATTGGCTTGAAAAGATAAGTGGTTATGGTTACAAAGGTGCTATAACCCAGACCGGTGCTAATGCAGAAAAATTACCGGTTAAACTAAGAGAAAGTACAACTGTGGCAGCGATTGCCAGAGGAGTAATATCTGAAAACTCCCGCGAAAAATCAGCTGTGTCCAATGCAGTTAAAGATGCATATAGTCAGTTAGCCTTAATTAACCCCGGCCTCGGCGGCGGATTTAAAATTGCTGTAGTAAGAGGACCGGAATATGTATCTGTGGCTATCTTTGGTAAGTTTGGTCATGCTTTAGTAGATGGACCAGAACAGCTAGCAATCGGTACAAGTGTAATATAAGAGATAATAATCTTAAATAAATGCAATAATGATCATAACAATTAAGGAGGAATTAACCGTGAGTGATATGAGACTGAGGTTTCCCCCCTCTCCGACCGGGAAAATTCATATTGGTAATATGAGGACAGCGCTTTTTAACTGGCTCTGGGCCAGAAAAAACGAGGGGGAGCTTGTCTTAAGAATTGAAGATACAGACCAAAAAAGATCAACAAAGGAATTTGAAGATATAATTATTCAGGAACTTGATTGGTTAGGTCTTGATGTAGATGAAGGGGCCGGAGTCGGTGGTAACTTTGGACCTTATCGTCAGTCTGAGAGACTTGACATCTATAAAAAGTATGCAAAAAAATTACTTAAAGAAGATAAAGCATATAAATGTTATTGTACAGAAGAAGAATTAGATGAAATGCGTGAAAAGGCTTTAGAAGAAGGTAGAATGCCTAAATATAATGGGCACTGCCGCAATCTATCTGAAAAAGAAAAACAAAAGTACGAACAGGAAGGCAGAGATTCTGTCATAAGATTTAAACTACCGGCCGAGGAACGCGATATAGTGGTAGAAGATGAGATAAGAGGCGATGTAACCTTTAACACCTCTGTCTTAGATGACTTTATCATCTTTAAATCAGATGGAATGCCCACCTATAACTTTGCCGTTGTGGTGGATGATGCCTTAATGAAAATCACAGAAGTTATCAGGGGAGAAGACCATTTGTCTAATACCCCAAAGCAAATTTTAATATATGAAGCCTTAGGGTTTGAGGTGCCGAAATTCGCCCACCTTCCCTTAATACTTGATAGTGATAGAGCCAAGTTGAAAAAGAGAAGTGAAGATGATGATGTCTATATTGGTGAATATAGAGCCAAAGGTTATCTACCGGAAGCTTTATTTAACTTCCTTTCCTTTTTAGGCTGGGCTCCACCGGAAGATAAAGAAATTTTAAGCAAGGAAGAAATTATTGAAAACTTTGAATTAAAGGATATTAATAAAAGTGCAGCTGTATTTGATATAGATAAGTTAAACTGGGTTAATGGTAAGTATATTAGAGAGTCTGAGCTAGATTATATTGTGGAACTATCCATCCCATATTTAAAAGAAGCCGGCTATATTGATGATCAATTTGTAGAAGACAACTACGAATGGCTTAAAAAGGTAATTGATGTATCCAGAACCGGTGTTGATTATCTGGCTCAAATTCCCGAAGAAGCTGAACTTTTCTTTAAGGAATTAGAGTTTGAAGATAAAGAACAGGCTATCGAGGAATTTAAAGAAGAAGGGGTTGAAGTTGTTTTTGATAACCTCAAGAAAAAGCTAAAAGAGCTGGATGAATTTACACCTGAAAAGATCAATAATATCTTCTCTGAATTAATAAGTGAACTTCCTGTAGGCGGCAGAACCGTCTATCACCCGACAAGATTGGCGTTAACCGGTCTTAATTCCGGACCGGAAATGAAACATGTCATATATATATTGGGTGTAGAAGAGACAATAAATAGACTCGATAATGCGCTGGCCATGAAAGAGAACAACTAAATAAAAATAAAGGGACTTCTCCTCCATAATTGGGGGAGAAGTTTTTAACAAGAAAGGAGTGTCCCATGTGCTAAAAGTCTATAATACTTTAACCCGAGAGAAAGAAGAACTTGTGCCAGTCGAAAAAAACAAGGTAAAGATGTATGTATGTGGATTGACTGTACAAAACTACTCTCATCTGGGGCATATGAGAGGTGTTATAAATTATGATGTAATTCGTAATTACCTTGAATATAAGGGTTATGAAGTAAAATATATTTCAAACTTTACAGATATTAACGAAAAGATAATTGCCAGGGCCGAGTTAGAAGATATGGAACCAATGGCGTTAGCCCATAAGTATTCTAAAGCTTTTTTAGAAGATCTCGATAATTTAAATATCAGAAGAGCTGACCATTACTGCAAGGCGACCGAGAATATAGATAACATTATAGAAATGGTCCAGACGTTAGTTGATAAAGGTTTTGCTTATGTAACAGACGGCAATGTCTATTTTAGTGTTGAAGAGTTTGCAGACTATGGAAAGCTTTCCGGCCGAAATTTAGATGAGATGATTGCTGGAACCAGAAAAAAAGTGGAAAGTGATAAAAAGAATCCACTTGATTTTGCCCTCTGGAAAAAAGTAGATGACTCAGATGTAATGGCATGGGACAGTCCCTGGGGACGCGGTTGGCCGGGCTGGCATATAGAGTGCTCTGCCATGTCCATTAAGGAATTGGGCAGCACCTTTGATATCCATGGGGGTGGAACAGATTTAATCTTCCCTCATCATGAAAATGAAATCGCCCAGGCAGAGGCCTATAGTGGTGTAAAACCATTTGTGAAGTACTGGATGCACAATGGTACGGTGAACATGAGTGGAGACAAAATGTCAAAATCACTCGGCAACTTCTATACCACCAGAGAGCTTTTAGAAAAATATACGGCTGACCAGTTAAGATATTTCATTTTAACTAAACATTACCGCAGTCCAATCGAATATAATAAAGAAGAAATTGAAAGCACCAATAAAAGTTTAGAAAAATTAGTTAATACAAAAAAAGCATTGGATAATATATTAAAAGGAAAGTATGATTTTGTGGAAGAAGAAGTTGAAGTTGATTTATTAGATAAAGTACAGAAAAAAGAAAAAGAATTTTTTGCAGCAATGGATGATGACTTTAATACAGCCTTAGCATCAGGTGTTATTAATGAAATAGCAACTGAAATAAATAAAGTAATTAATGACTCTGATTTTAAATTAAGCAGAGAATTGTTCAAAGATTTAGAGAAAGTCTACAATATATATACTAAATTAACTGATTTGTTTGGTTTAACTCTAGAAGGAACTCAGGTAGAAGTTGAATCAGAAAAATTTAATGATTTGGTTGAGTATATTTTATCCTTAAGAGAAGAAGCCCGCGAGAACAAAAACTATGAACTAGCAGATAAAATTCGAGATGATCTAGTCGAGATGGGAATAAAAGTTAATGATACCCCGCGAGGAACGGAGTGGGAGATTACAAACTAAGGGGGAGTAAAATGGAAGTAAAACCGAAAGCAGAGTTAATAGACTATACAGATAATCCGGAAAGAAATGTTGCTACGGCAGCCCGCTTATGTTATTCCAAAAAAGGGGCCGACAGATTAAATGAAGAGATGTCAAGAGAACAGGTTGAAAACCTGGTTAGAAAAGTAGTAAATATGGGCCATACTTCTACATTAGAACACACATATTTTTTCTTTCACGTTCAATGCAGTCGGGTTACCTCTCATCAAATTGTCAGACAAAGAATTGGTACTTCTTATTCTCAGAGATCCCAGCGGTATGTGACAGAAGATAACTTTGATTATATAACTCCGCCCAAGATCAAAAAGAATGAAGAAGCTTATAAAAAGTATCAAGAGAAGATGGAAGAGTTGGAAGAAACCTATTTAGAATTTATCGAGATGGGTATTCCCAAAGAGGATGCCAGATTTATTCTTCCTACCATCAAAACTAATATCGTAATTTCATATAATGCCCGTTCATTAATGCACTTTCTGAGACTTAGAACCTGTAATAGGGCGCAATGGGAAATTAGGAGTATTGCCTGGCAGATGTTAAATGAAGTGAAGAAAGTTGCACCTGTCATATTTGAAAATGCCGGTCCTCCCTGTGAAACAGACGGTGAGTGTCCGGAAGGTGATTTATCCTGTGGCAAAATAGACAAAATTAAAGCAAAAAAAGCTGAGGCAAAAAAATAATGAGAAATGTTGAAGGTAAAAATCCTGTTATCGAGCTAATCAAAGAAGGCAAAGAGGTTGAAAAAATATATTTGCAAAAGGGTTTAAGAGGCGATAAAATTAAGCAAATTCTCGAGATGGCTGAAAAAAATAATATCCACCTGGAGTGGCTGCCAAAATTTAAGATAGATGAAAAGGCAGTTACTGATAACCACCAGGGTGTAATCGCCTTAACCAGTGAAATTGAAACATATGACTTATATGAAATAATAGATTCTTTAGAAAATAAAGACGATCCTTTAATTTTAATTTTAGACCATATTCAGGACCCACATAATTTTGGAGCATTAATCAGAACTGCTCACGCAGCCGGTGTTGATGCTATTATTTATCCCAAAGATAGGGCCTGCAGTATTACTACAACAGTGGATAAGGTTTCAGCCGGTGCGATTGAACATGTAGATTTAGTGGAAGTTGTCAATATCAATAGAGCTATTGATGTTCTAAAAGAAAAATATTATTGGATAGTAGGAGCAGATATTAACGGTGAACAAAACTATTTTGAACATGATTTTGAAGGTAAATATGCTTTAGTACTGGGACATGAAGGAAGTGGTTTGGCCCGTTTAACCAAAGAAAAGTGTGACTTTTTAGTAAAAATACCGATGCAAAATGAATTTAGCTCACTTAATGTATCTGTTGCGGCCGGTGTAATATTATTTGAGATCAATCGGCAGAGGAATACAATATAATCCTTGACTAAAAAAGTTTTAAACAGTATAATATTAATGTATTAAATAAGGGGGGATTCTGGTTGAACACAAATGCCCAAGAAGTTGAGCAACAGGACTACAGCCAGCTCAGTGATGATGAATTAATAGAAATAATTCACGAAGGAGACTCCAGAGCAGAAGAGGTATTAATAAAAAGATACAAGAATTTTGTGCTGGCTAAATCAAGATCATATTTTCTTGTTGGGGCAGGTAGAGAAGACATCGTACAGGAAGGCATGATAGGCCTATACAAAGCTGTTAGAGATTACAAAATTGATCGTCTAGCTTCTTTTAGGGCTTTTGCAGAATTGTGTATTACCAGACAGATAATCACAGCAATCAAGGCAGCAACTAGGCAAAAACACCAACCGTTAAATTCATATGTATCCTTAAATAAGCCAATTTACGATGAAGAATCAGACCGCACACTCCTTGATATTTTAAAAGGGACAAAACTGAATAATCCCGAGGAACTCTTTGTAAGCAAAGAGACATATGATTTAATTGAGAGCCAAATCAGTGAAATGCTTAGTGACTTAGAATTTAATGTTTTACAGGAATATCTGAATGGTAAATCCTATCAGGATATTGCTGATACTTTGGATAAACATGTTAAGTCTGTAGACAATGCTCTACAGAGGGTGAAAAGAAAATTAGAAGAATTTTTAGAAAAGCATGACATCTAAAATTTATAAAATATTTATATAATATTAAAATGTATTCACACTGTGCTACAATATTAACAAAGGAGAGATGAATATAATGGCAAAGGAAAAATTTGAAAGAACAAAACCACATTTGAATA
>CAZGMM010000052.1:0-16521 GCA_964526845.1 uncultured Halanaerobiales bacterium
TAAATTAATAATTATTTTTATAATTAATATTAATAATAACGATTACTATTAAAGGAGAGGTGATTAATTTTGGCAAAGGTAGCACGTCAAATGGTTGAAGATGCTGGTGTTGATGTTGATAAACTCTTAGATCTATTAATAAAGAATGCTTCTGCGGAACTTACAACTTTTTACTACTATACAAGCTTGAGATTAAATCTTATTGGTTTAGAGGGGGAAGGTATTAAGGAAATTGCTGAAGATGCTAGAATAGAAGACAGGAATCACTTTGAAGCTTTAATTCCCAGAATCTATGAATTGGGTGGTAAAATACCAAATGATTTGAAAGAATTTCACGATATTTCTGCCTGTCCGCCCGCTAAATTGCCCGAAAATACGAATGATCCCAAAGAAATTCTAAAAGTATTGGTTGAAGCTGAAAGATGTGCAGTCAGGGGTTATACTGAAATTTGTAACATGACTCAGGGTAAGGACCATAGAACTTATGATTTAGCTTTATCAATTTTGCATGAAGAAATCCAACATGAATCCTGGTTCTCCGAATTTTTAGGTGAAGGTCCTTCTGGTCACTTTTCAAGAAAGGGAGAAACTTCCCCATATGTATCTAAATTTTTGGAGTAGTAGTAAGATAAAAAATGTATAAAATATAGATTTTTCAAAGGCCCTTCTCATAATATTTAAGAGAAGGGCTTTTTGCTGTGCAATCAGTTAAGTTAAAAAGTTGTTAAGATCCAACTTTATATAAAATATTGATGTGTATAGAAATATTGGGGAAATTATTTTATACCTTTTAAAATCCCCGTCATCCCTATAATTTTAAAGGTTAAAAATAATATATAATTATTAATAATTATTTAATTATGAATAATATCTCTATAAGTTTTACAAACCCCCTTTATTTTTCTATAATTTATTAACGGTAAAATGAGGAAGCAAAAATTACTATAGGAAAATAAAAAAATAAGGGGGATCAAGATGAAGAAATTAACTATCTTTATTTTATCTTTCGTTCTGCTAATTGGACTTTTTTCAGGCTCAGTTTTAGCCCAGTCAGATGAACCGATTATGTTTGGGGAAGGTGACTGGCCTGGCATTAGGGCAAAAAATTCAGTTGTAGAATACATTTTAGAAAATATAGGCTATGAAGTAGAAAGAACTACAGCACGTGACCCCATAATTCATCAGGGTTTAACCCAGGGAGATATAGATGTGTTTATTGGTTCCTGGATGCCGCAGATTATGGATATGAGAAAGAAATATAAGGATGAAATTAATTATGTAACCCAGAATATGACAGAGGGGCTTTATACGATGGCAGTACCCCAATATGTTTATGAAGCAGGGGTAAAAAGCCATGCTGACTTACAGAAATATGCAGATAAATTTGAGAAAAAAATGTATGTAGGTCCCGCTGGATGGGCCTCATCCAAAAAAATGAATAAAGCGATTGATGAAGATATTTACGGACTGGGCGACTGGACGGCAATTAACTCCAGTCAGAGTGCTCTTATGGCCCAAATCGATAAGTCCATAAGTGAAGAAGAATGGATCGTATTTGTCGGTTGGCGTCCCCACTGGATGAACGCTGAATATAATTTAAAATACTTAGAAGATCCAGAACGACTTTGGGAAAGTCCTTATTCATGGGTTGATACCTTAACCAGAAAAGGTTTTAAAGAAGATTACCCACAGGTATATAGATTCTTACAGCAGTTTAGAGTAGATGTAGCAGATAATGACCAATGGATCTATGAGATAGGATATAAAGAGAGAGACGAGATGGAAGTTGCTGAAGAATGGGTTAAAAATAATATTCTTGAAGTAAGAAGATGGTTAAGTATGGTAGAGACTCCCGCCGGAGAAGATGCCTATCAAACTCTGGTAAATAATTTAAATTTAGATTAAAAAATCAAATATTAAAGATTTCTCCCCTGCTTTTGGCAGGGGATTTTCTGTCTTTTTATATATTTTTAAAAGATTATGTTTGTCATATTTTGCCAGATATTATTACATATAGAACTTTAAGACAAAATATTTCAAAATCTTTTTTTATACCTTCAAAAGTATAAATTTCTTCTGTTGTTAAATAATACCACCTTATGATATAGTAATGATTGCTTACAAAAAGAAGATAGGGAGGGATTAAAAATTAAATTATTTCAATAATAAAGATAACTTTAAATATAATTTAAGAGAAATCTATTTAACTAGCAATGGAGGATGACTTTAATGTTTAAAAGTATTAAAAGCAAAATGATAGTAATCATCGGAATATTGGTGATAGTATTGGTTTCTAGCTGTTCAGCTTGGTTATATCTACAATCAAAGGTAATTTTAAGGGAAACAATAATGAAGAATGCCAAACAGCAGGCAAAAGGAGATGCAGCCACAGTCAATAATTGGCTGAACGGCATCAAGAGCACTATGGATGAAATATCCAGGATGCCGGTTTTTAATGAAATGGACCCCGAAAAATATAGTGGCTTATTAAACGATCTAGTAAGCAGATATGACTATATCAACAATACCTTTGTTGTTAATAAAAACGGCTTTTCGCCAGACAGTTCTAGCGTACAAAAAGATATAGCAGATAAACAGTATTTTAAAGAGGTAGTTCAGTTTAATAAAACAGTATTTTCCCGCCCAATTTTAGATAAGACGACTGGCCAACAACGAATTATTGTGGCGAGCCCAATTGAAAAAAATAATGAAGTTGTAGGGGTATTAAACGCCACCATTACTCTTGATTACATACAGGATATAGTGAAAAATATGAAGATCAACGACAAAGGGCAGGGCTGGCTCATTGACCAAAATAAAGTTACCATTGCTCATCCTAATGATAACTATTTAGGCAATAAAAGTTTTATAGAAAAGGGTAGTCCTGAACTAACAAAGGCTGCCAATTCGATGGTAGAGGGCCAAATAGGTACAGCAGTATATACTTTAGATGGTGATAGTAAAGTTCTAGCATACAGTCCGGTAGGCTTAACAGATTGGTCGATTGCTTTAACAGCTGATCTCAATACAATTCTGGCCCCTTTAGATGGTATGAAAAAGGAGAGCCTTATAATCGGAATAATTGCCGTTTTAGTTGGAATTGTTATTGCTTTTTTAATCTCCCGTTCAATTTCCAACCCCTTAAAAAGAATCACTGAGCAATCAGAATTAATAGCAGACGGAAATTTAAAACAGGAGTTTAAAGATAAAATAATCGAGAGAAATGATGAACTGGGCTTATTGGGTAAGTCAATAGCCGAGATGAAAAAGAATCTAAGAAATGTATTATACAAAACTTCCAGTATTGCAGATGGACTTTCTTCTTCCAGTCAGGAACTTTCAGCTTCCAGTGAAGAAATATCTGCTTCCGCCGAGCAGGTGAGCAGTGCAATTCAAGAAGTTGCTTCTGGGGCCGAGGAACAGACCGCTCAAATTCAGGAAAGCAAAGTAAATATTGATAAACTAACAGGAAAGATAAAACAGGTCGGTAAAGCTACAGCTTCTATGAATAAATCCTCAGATAGGGTCACAGATAACTTACTAGATGGTAACAAAACTATAGGTAACTCAATAAGCAAGGTGAAAGAAGTTAAAAGCGAGGCCGCCGCTGTTGCAGATAAGATTGATCGTTTAGGCCAGCTTTCCGAAAAGATAGATGATATCGTTGAACTAATCAATGGAATCTCAGCCCAGACCAACTTATTAGCCCTAAATGCTGCCATCGAAGCAGCCAGAGCGGGCGAAGCCGGCCGCGGTTTTAGTGTTGTGGCAGATGAAATTAGGGAGTTAGCTGAAGAGTCGCCTGAGGCAACCGATAGAATAGCCGAGCTAATTGGAGACATTCAAACGGGTGTGGATGAAACAATCAACCAAATGAATAAAACGACACAAGCAGTTGAAAGTGGAGTGGATTCAATTCGGGAGACAGAACAGTCTTTTGATAATATAAATAAGGCTACCGATAATCTAAAAGAGATGATTACCAAGATCTCAAAAGCTATTAATAAGATGAATGAACAAAGCAATGAGGTAGAAGAGGCAGTCGTGGAAATTGCTTCGGTCAGCCAACAGGCTTCCAGTAATGCTGAAGAAGTGGCTGCTTCCAGTGAAGAACAGAGTGCTACTACCAGAGAAATAGTGGATGCATCAGAAGAACTATCGGAGATGGCCCAAAGATTAACGGCTTCCGTAGAAAAGTTTAAACTTTAAAAATCATAATTGTTGCTTACAATGGTTTAAAAAATTTAATATAGATAAAAAAGTGCAGGCCGAGAATTTTAATCCCCTCATTTATTGATCTCCTGCACTTTTTTTATACCTTTTTCACAAAAGTATTTATTCAATCTGTTTGGGGTCTAAGGCATCTCTTAAAGCATCTCCTAACAAGTTAAAACTCATCACTGTGATGATTATTGCCAGACCCGAAAATAGTGAGATCCAGGGAGCCTGAATTAAAAACTCCTGACCTCTTTTCAGCATAGTACCCCAGCTCGAAAGGGGAGGTTGTACTCCCAGCCCCAAAAAGCTCAAACTGGCTACTAATAGAATAGCCTGGCCGATCCGTAACGAGGCAATAACAATAATCGGTGAGATAACATTAGGTAAAATATGCCTTCGGATTACCCGGTAGTCGGTGCTTCCTAAGGCCTTAGCCGCCTTTACATATTCTTTTTCCTTAACTGATAAGACAGCCGAACGAGTGATCCGGGCAAAGTTAATAAGCCCCGTTAAACCAACTGCTATGATAACATTGATAATATCCTTCCCCAGGGCAGCAATAATAGCCAGGGCAAGTAATATGAAGGGTATTGAGTTCCAGGTTTCTACTATCCTCATCACAATGGTATCGGTCTTACCACCGTAAAAACCGGCAATAAGGCCCAGCGAGATACCGATAAAGGCATTTACAAAGACAGCCGCAAAGGCAACCCCTAAGGCGACTCTACTTCCATAGATAACCCTTGATAGGATATCCCGTCCGAAATCATCTGTACCCATTAAATGTTTGACAGAAGGGGCAGTTGCACTCATATTAGCATAATCGATAGCATCGGGTTGGTAAGGTGCTACAAAGGGAGCACAGAGCGCCAAGTATAAAATGATAAAGATCATAAAGGTTCCGGCCACCCCACCCTTGTTTTTCTTAAACTCCTTATAGGACTTATATAAAATCTCATTTTCTTTTAAGAAAGAAAAGAGATCTGGTTTAAATGTTAATATTAATAATAAGATTAAGACAACGATAGAAAAGGAAGTAGCTAACTTGATTTCAAGAGAGCCCCAGAACATATCCTTTACTACCCAATTTTGAAAAAGTATATATAATTCAACTATTAATAAAATAAGAGGGATGATTCTTTTTTTCATTATTTATTTGCCCCCTAACTATAACTAATCTGTGGATTGATAAACACATATAAAATATCGATAATCAAGTTTGTGACAACATATAAGAAAGATAAGACCAGTATTGTGCCAAAAACCAGGGGTTGATCACGGTAGGAAACAGCTTTAACAGCCAGTCTACCGATGCCCGGCCAGGCAAAGACAGTTTCGGTCAAGATCGCCCCACCGAATAACATAGCCAGCTGATTTCCAATATTTGTAATAACGGGTATCATAGCATTTTTAAAGGCATGTTTATTCACCACAACGGCTTCTGTCACTCCTTTTGCTCTCGCGGTTCTAATAAAATCTTCCTGCAGCACTTCCAGCATAGAAGAACGGGTTAAACGGCTGGTCGAGGCAATCAAAATTGAGCTTAAGGAAAAAGCCGGTAGAATTAGGTGGGCCCATCCTTCACGCGTCCATAATGGCCCTCCATATCCAGAGGAGGGCAAGACATTGAATATAACTGAAAAAATATAGATCAGTAAAATCCCGGTAAAAAAGACCGGTATTGAGATTCCTAAGGTAGCTAAGATCATGCTGAAATAATCGAAGAAGGAATTCTTTTTAACGGCTGCCACAATACCAATCGGAATGGCTAAAATAACTGCTATTACAAGGGCCGTTAACCCCAGTTCAATGGTGGCCCTTAATTTTTGTCCGATTATTTCAATAACTTCCACCTTGTAATATATCGATTCCAACCGCCCGGTTACAAAGTTTTTCATCAGCAGATAATACTGAATATGTAATGGCTCTTCTAAACCGAACCTCTTATTTAAGGTTTCAACTGCCTCCTGTGAGGCTTTGGGCCCTAAGAGAACAGAGGCCGGGTCACCGGGAATCATCTGCATGATACCAAAGAGGATTAAAGAAACTCCTATCAGAACTGGAATTATCCATAGTAATCTTTTTATTATATATCCAAACATAAATCAGACCTCCCAGTTTAAATTAAGGGAGAAAAGCAGGGGTTAACCCCCTGCTTAATAACCCTTAATTGATTTTTATCTTCTATAATTTACTCTTCAATATATACGTTCGCATCGGGGGTAACAAGTGGAATTAAAATTGGGTTACCCGGAGCTAATTCTTTTACACTGTTGTTCATCACATAGATTTGATTGATGTGAGCTACAGGTACCAATACCTTGTCATCACCTAAGGTTTTTCTTAATACCTTACTGTACATCTCAGCCCTTACATCCTGATCAGAGCTTGTTCGGGCGGTTTCTAACCATCCATCAACCTGATCATTTTCATAGAATGATTTATTGAGTGAACCGTCCGATTTGAACCATCTATATAACCAGTAATCGGGGTCTGGGTCAGAAACGAAGCTTAACATGTACACGCCAATCTCTCCCGCACCTAACTTATCCCACATGGTGCCGAATTCCATAACTTGGGCTTGTGCTTTAAAGCCGGCCTGTCTGAGGGAAGTAACTAAGGCTTCTACAACTTTTATACGGGAATTATTGGAACTTGGTACATAGATATCAATTGTAAAGTCATCATCGATAATACCTTTATCCTTTAGTTCCTGCACCTTTTCTTGTGCCATTTGCGGATTAAAGTTGATGCTGGCTTCTTTTAAATAGTCCCTTTCATCCGGCCAGAGGGTCGGAGGTACAAAGGAATAAGCGGCAACTCCCAAAGGACCATAGATTTGAGGTACAATCTGTTCGATCGGGCTGGCCATCAAAAAGGCCTCTCTGAATTCAACATTATTAAAGGGAGCCATCTTATCATTGAACCCAAAGAAGTGAACACCGCCGCCGGCCGCAGATTTAACCTGGAAATCAGCTTCATCTTTGAAGTTATCGAGTTGTCCTACATCTAAACTTACCGCTACATCAATTCCACCACTTCTTAGTTCCATGGCCTGAACGGAAGATTCAGGTATAGGTCTAATCACGACTCTACTTAAGTTAGGATCTTTCATCCAGTAGGTTTCATTGGCGGATAGAACTATTCTGGTGTCAGGTACCCATTCTTCTAATTTAAAGGGACCTGCTCCTACCGGGTTACGGGAAAATTTATCTGCCCCGACTTTTTCAACATAATCTTTCGGAACAATACCAAAGGTCATGGCCAGCATAAAGGGAGAATAAGGTTCTTTTAAAACAAATCTAACGGTATAATCATCAACGATTTCTATCCGATCGATGATGGTAACCTTACCTCTTAAGCCAGAGCCACTTTCCGGATCTAAGATTCTATCATAGGTGAACTTAACATCTTCTGCAGTTAAGGACTCACCGTTATGGAAGGGTATACCCTGCTGTAAATAGAATATATAGACCGTTCCATCCTCAGAGATATCCCAGTCATAAGCAATACCGGGTACAATCTTATTATTCTCACCATATTCAACAAGACCATCATAAATCAAGCTGTTAACTCTTTCATTAACCGAAATATCAGCAAAGCCCGGATCAAGACTGCTCACATCGGCTTCAAAACCAATCACCAGGGTTTGGTCATCGGACTGAGCAGCAGCGCCCAAGCTAAATATACTGATAAGTAGTGCGGCTGTTACTATAATAGAAAATAGTTTTTTACTCATCATTCTCTCTCCTCCTTATATTATTTTGTATTTGATTTCCGAGTTCTTTTAATAAATTCTCGGAAGATTGCTAACTGTTCGGGGTGATTTGAAAACATGCTTTCGGGATGCCATTGTACGGCCCAAACATTCTCATATTCTGTGCTTTCAAAACCCTCTAAAATACCATCAGAACTAAAGGCAGTTTCTTTCAGTCCCTTACCTACTTTATTGACTGCCTGGTGGTGAAAACTATTTACTTCAATCGGGTTATCAGCAAAGATTTGTTCTAAGATACTGTCTTTTTCTAAAGTTACAGTGTGCACTTTAGTGTACTTAGGTAACCCACTCCCAAAATGACACACCTCAGTTTCTAAATCCTGATTGATGTCCTGATAGAGGTTACCACCAAAGAATACGTTAAGCACTTGAAAACCTCGACAGATACCTAATATCGACTTACCTTTTTTTAAGGCTAGTTCAACCAATCTTAACTCCTGTAGATCGCGGATCGGATCAACGAACTTTACCTTTTTATAGGCATGCTTTTTATAATGTGCTGGATCTACATCATAACCCCCGGTCAAGACTATGCCATCGACAGAATCAACAAGATCTTCCATTAATTGGTCATTATCGTAGTACTTTCTAATCTGGGGGGAAACCAGGGGAACTCCCCCTCCTTCTAATACACCATTGACATAATTTTGTGATACCATACCATAATCATATGAACTAGGCATTTTAAAGTTAGGACCAAATGTATAACCTTCTCGTAAAAAAGAAGATACCAGTATTCGTGGTCGCATATTATTCCTCCATCCCTTTATATTAGTAATTTATAGCAGTTGACAGTATTTGATATATTTAATATCATAAAAAAGGTGATAAAAATACTAATAAAAATATTATATCAGTAAAACCCACTGCAAGCAACAAATTAACTATGATATTTTCTCAATATAATAGATATTTAAGGAGGAAATTTATAAATATTCAAGAATAGATAAATAGATAAATATCTAAAAATATAGGGGGATAAAAATGTCTAAAATTATTGATGGTAAACAAATAGCAAAGAACATTAGAATGGAATTGAAGGAAGAAATAAAGGATTTAAAAGAAAAAGGCCGTGTGCCAGGACTTACCGTAGTTATGGTGGGAAATAATCCTGCTTCTGAAACTTATGTTAGTATGAAAGAAAAAGCAGCGACAGAAATTGGTATTAATTCTACCCTTATCAAAAAGGAAGAAGACATCAGTGAAAAAGAACTTCTCGACTTAATTGATGATCTGAACAATGATTCAGCGGTTGATGGTATCTTGGTTCAACTACCTTTACCTGATCATATTGATGAGAAAAAGGTCATAGAATCGATCAAACCTGATAAAGATGTGGATGGTTTTCATCCCATTAATACCGGTAGACTGTTCAGCGGTCAGGAAGATTCTTTAAGATACGAAGCCTGTACACCTTTGGGTATTATCAGAATGCTCGAAAGAGAAGGCATTGAAATTGACGGAAAAAATGCTACTATCGTAGGAAGAAGTAATATTGTTGGTAAACCTATTGCTCACCTTCTATTAGAGAGACATGCGACAGTTACAGTCTGTCATTCACATACAAAAGATCTAAAGGCTGAGACCAAAAGGGCTGACATCCTGGTAGCAGCAGTAGGAAGGCCAGAGATGATTAGTGGGGACATGATCAAAGAAGGTGCTGTTGTTATCGATGTTGGTATCAATAGGGTAGAGGGAGAACTGCTCGGAGATGTTGAATTCGAAACTGCTAAAGAAGTTGCTTCTAAGATTACTCCTGTACCCGGTGGAGTAGGCCCGATGACCATTGCTATGCTCATGGAAAATACTGTTAAGGCCAGAAAGTACCATGGAGTATAATATAGATAACATATATTCGGTCTCCCAGATAAGTAATTATCTGGAAGCATTATTCAGTACCGATGAAGTACTACAGGACCTCTGGGTTAAAGGAGAGGTTTCTAACTTTTATCAGGCCAATTCCGGCCACATGTACTTTACTATCAAGGATGAAGATGCTCAACTAAAGACCGTGATGTTTAGATACAAAAGTAAAAATATAGATTTTGAATTAGAAGACGGTATGGAGATAGCCGTACACGGCTATATCAACATATATAAGGTAAGAGGTGAATATCAGCTTTACGCTGATGAAATTATTCCAGAGGGTAAGGGATCATTGTACGAAGCCTTTGAAAAACTAAAAAAGAAATTAAAAGAAGAGGGACTATTTGCAGAAGAACATAAAAAGAAGATCCCGTTGATCCCCAAAAAGATCGGTATCGTTACTTCTCCCACCGGAGCAGCTATCAGAGATATGTTGTCCGTGGTTGATAGAAGGTTCGAACATGTTTCAATTTTAATCGTACCCTCTCTCGTCCAGGGAGACAAAGCGGCCGATCAGATTGTGGAAGGCATCAATTACCTTAACAGCCGTGATGATATCGACTTAATAATTGTCAGTAGAGGCGGAGGTTCCATTGAGGACCTCTGGCCTTTTAATGAAGAGAAGGTAGCACGGGCTATCTTTTCTTCAACCATACCGGTAATAAGTGGAGTCGGTCATGAGACCGACTTTACCATTGCCGATTTTGTGGCTGACCTGAGAGCACCAACCCCATCAGCTGCAGCCGAACTGGCGATCGGTAATCGGGAAGAGATCGAAAACCGTCTCGATAACCTGGCCCGGCGACTTCTGCATAACCAAAAAGCCCGGTTAAAAAATGCCAGGGAGAGATTAAGTTCAATCTCTAACCGCCGGCTATTTAAAAAGCCGGAGGAGCTTTTTATCAACAAAATGCAGAGGTTAGATGAATTAAGCCGTGAGTTGAAGTGGAATATGGAAAAGAAATTGAACAAGAGTAAAGAAAGATTTAAAATATTGAACAGCAAGATGGATACTTTATCTCCTTTAAAAACCATAAAAAGGGGTTATAGTATTACCTATGACGAGGGTGACAAGCCCGTCACAGATATTTCTGAGGTTAATAAAGGTGATAAGGTAAAAACAACTATTATAAACGGGAGCTTTTTAAGCATCGTTGACAAAATAGAAGAAGATGGTGGTATTGATGAGTGAGAAAAAAGATTTAAACTTTGAAAAGGCAATGGAAGAGTTAGAAGAGATCGTTGAGGACTTAGAAGAAGGTGGCTTACCTTTAGAAGAGTCCTTGGATAAGTTTAGCCGCGGTATTGAGTTAATCAAATACTGTAATGAAAAGTTAAGTGAAACAGAAAAGAAAATAGAAGTACTGATTAAAGAAGATGAAGAAATCAAAGATATAGTTCCTTTTGAAGAGGAATTTGGGCAATAATAAAACTAGAGAATGGAGGCTCAAAAAATGGAAGTAATTAAATCTCTGGAAAAAGATCGGAGCAACTTAATAAAAGCTATTCAAATGGTCCAAAAAGAAAGAGGCTATATTTCAGACCAGGCCATAAAAGATATCTCAAAATACTTTGATATCCCGACCGTGGAAGTAGAAGGGGTATTATCCTTTTATGCCCAGTTTAAAAGGACCGCCCCGGGTGAATATCAAATCGCTGTTTGTGATGGGACAGCCTGTCATATAAAAGGCTCTTCCCGGGTTAAAGGGTGGTTAGAAGAAGAACTACAGATTGAAGATGGTGAAACTACAGATGATGGACTTTTTTCTATGGAAACGGTAGCCTGCTTAGGCTGCTGTAGTTTAGCCCCTGTGGTTAGTATAAATGGTAAAGTATATGGTAAACTTGACCGCAAAAAATTACTTAAGATAATCGATGATTACAGGAATCGAGGTGAAAATTAAATGATAGAACGCATCAAAGTAGGGATGGCCAGCTGTGGGATAGCAGCCGGTGCCGATGAAGTCAAAGACTTCCTGGATGAAAAGTTAAAAGATAAAGATATAGAAGTAACTGAAGTGGGCTGTATCGGCCACTGTTATGCTGAACCACTTGTTGAGGTTGAGACAGACAGTGGTTCCGTATTTTTTGAAAATGTAGAACCGACTGAAGAAGACCTAAATAAGATGTTAGAGCTTGATGAAGAGTCCACAATGTCTTTTAGAAAGGAAAGGACGGGACGCGAACACCTTAAAGTTACCAAATTAGCCGGTCGTATCGATCCGGTTTCCCTAGATGAATACATAGAACACGACGGCTATGAGAGCTTAAAAAAAGCAGCCGATATGAAATCAGAAGAAATCGTAGAAGAGGTTAAAACTTCCGGTCTGAGAGGACGCGGAGGGGGCGGCTTTCCAACCGGACTTAAATGGAGTTTTTTAGCCGGCAAAGAAGCCGATAAAAAGGTCTTAATCTGTAATGCTGATGAAGGTGACCCCGGTGCATTCATGGATCGTTCCATGATGGAATCGGTACCCCATCAGGTCCTAGAGGGCATGTTAATTGCAGCCCTGGCGACCGGAGCATCTGAACTTTTCATATATGCAAGGGCCGAATATCCCCTGGCTGTAAGAAATATGAATAAAGCAATCGACCAGGTTTATGAAAACGAACTAAATGTATTTGATGGAAGAACTATTGATATAACTGTTAAGGAAGGAGCGGGAGCCTTTGTCTGTGGGGAAGAAACCGCTATGATCCACTCCTTAGAAGGAGGGAGGGGTAATCCCCGCTTTAGGCCCCCTTATCCGACCGATGAAGGATATAAGGGTCACCCAACTTTAATTAATAATGTAGAAACCTTTTCTAATGTACCATCTGTTATCAAGGAAGGCGGCGAAAAGTATGCCGAATTAGGTACGGAGAATTCGAAAGGTACCAAGTTGTTCGCCCTGGCCGGTGACTTAAAGTATGCCGGTTTAGTGGAAGTACCGATGGGACTTACCATTGGAGAAGTTGTTTATGATATAGGTGGTGCCAAACGCGGTGAAGTAAAAGCAGTTCAGATTGGAGGACCTTCCGGCGGTTGTATCCCGGCTGAACATTTCGATGTTCCGATAGATTATGATTCTCTGGAATCATTAGGAGCTATCATGGGTTCAGGTGGTTTAATTGTGATCGGGTCTGACCGCTGTATGGTTGAAACCGCTCGTTACTTTTTAGAATTTACCACCAAAGAATCCTGTGGAAAATGTACTTTCTGTCGAATCGGAACCAAAAGAATGTTAGAAACCTTAGAAAGGATAACTTCGGGGGAAGGTTCAAAAGAAGATATTGAGTTACTGGAGGACTTAGGTCCAAAAGTTATCGATGCTTCTTTATGTGGATTAGGGCAAACTGCACCCAATCCAGTGCTTTCAACTCTAAGATACTTTAAAGATGAATATTTAGCTCATGTTGAAGACAAACATTGTCCGGCCTTACAGTGTAATGATCTAGTTGATATTTACTTAGATCAAGAAACCTGTATTGAGTGTGGTCAATGTATTAGAAACTGTCCAGTAGATGCCATATCGGAAGACTTCGTAGTTGATAATGAAGTTTGTACAAGATGTAATACCTGTATCGAAGTCTGTCCGGTCGATGCAATAAGTCGTGTAAAGAGGGGTGAAACTAATGGCTAAAATGAATTTAAAAATAGATGGAAAAGAAGTTGAAGCAACCACAGGTCAGACTATCCTGGAAGTCGCAGAAGAAAATGGGATAGAGATCCCAACCCTTTGTTACCATGAAGAACTTTCAAAAACCACTTCCTGTTATCTTTGTATGGTCAAGGATAAAAATTCAGGTAACTTTATCCCGAGCTGTTCAGCTGAAATAGCGGACGGGATGGATCTGGATGCTTCCAGTGATGAAATATTTGAGATGAGACAGACTGCCTTAAACTTACTTTTATCTGAACACTCCGGTGACTGTGAGGCCCCCTGTTCAATGGCCTGTCCGGCCGGCCTGCAGATTGAAGAGTATCTAAGGGCAGCTAGAAAAGGAGACTTCCTGGAGACACTCAAAATAATCAAGGATAAACTACCTTTACCGATCTCGATCGGTAGGGTCTGTCCCAGATTTTGTGAAGAAGACTGCCGCCGAAATGTGATCGATGAGGATGCGGTTAATATAAATGATGTTAAAAGATTTGCGGCCGATATGCATTATGAAGACTATCTCGAAGAACTACCTGAACTAACCGATAAAAAGGTAGCGGTCGTGGGAGCTGGTCCGGCTGGCTATACTGTCGCCTATTACCTACGGTTAAAAGGTATCCAGACCGACCTATATGATAAGATGCCGAAACCGGGCGGTATGCTGCGTTACGGTATTCCCGAGTACAGGTTACCGAAAGATATCCTCGATACCGAGCTGGCCCATTTTGATAAAATGGGTGGGATCGAAGTATTCTGTAATCAGGAACTCGGTAAAGATATCGAGTTAGAGGAACTAAAAGATAATTATGATGCGGTTGCTTTAACCATCGGCAGCTGGACTTCCCGTTCGATGAGAACAGAGGGAGAAGAGTTGGCTGAAGGTGGAATTGAATACTTAGAAGACCTTGCCCTAAATGAATGGCAGAGGGAAGATCCCGGTGAAACAATCATTATCGGGGGCGGAAATACGGCCATGGACTGTGCCCGCAGTACAGTGAGATTAACGGAAGATCCGGTTCGCGTCTTTTACCGCCGGACTGCCAAACAGATGCCGGCCGAAGAGATTGAACTAAAAGAAGCCAGAGAAGAGCAGGTTGACTTTCAGTTCTTAACTCAACCGATCAAGTTAAGAGAAGAAAACGGTAAAAAGATCTTAACCTGTATCAAGATGGAGTTAGGTGAAAAAGATGCTTCCGGCCGCCGTAAACCGATTCCGATTGATGGTAGCGAGTTTGAGGTAGAAGCTGATACAGTGATAGCTGCTATCGGACAAAGTACAGATGCACCAGAAAATGTTCCCACCAACCGCTGGGGAGATGTAGATGCAAAAGATGAAAATTACCATGTAGAAGACAATATCTTTTCAGCTGGGGACTGTGTAACCGGTCCGGCTACGGTCGTAGAAGCAATTGGAGCCGGCCGACAGACTGCTGATAGTATTGAGGCCTTCTTAAATGGAAAAGAATATGAAAAAGATTATATAATCAATGTATCCCGCGGTCACTGGCAGGACTTAACACAAGATGAACTGGTCCTAGTTAAAGAACCGGTCGCAAGAGAGCGGGCTGCCTTAGAATATATTTCTGAAGAAAAAAGGGTAAGCACTTTTGCTGAAACCAATAAAACCTTAACAGAAGAAGAGGTTAAAAAAGAGGCGGAACGCTGTATTGAATGCAGTTGTTCCTATAAAGATGATTGTCAGCTCAAGGATTATTCCGAAGAGTACAGAGCCCATCCCGAAGCTATGGTGGGAGAAAAGGTCCGCTTCGAATATGATATGAGACATCCCGAGATCATCAGAGATCCCGGCAAATGTATCAAATGTGAGGCCTGTATCAAGGTCTGTAAAGAAGTAGTGAACGAATACCTCTTAGAATTTAAAGAAAGAGGTTACTATACAAGAGTGGGTACCGAATTTGGTAAACCACTTCCACTGGATTGTACTGATTGTGGAGAATGTATTGATATCTGTCCGGTTGGTGCCCTGGACTGGAAAAGCAAGAAAAGATAAAAAATAAAGATAAAGAGAGTAAGGGTATATTTTTTGCCCTTCTCTCTTTTTAAGGCAAAAAGGTGGTATTGATGAAGGAAATAAATGAAATAATTAAAACAGAAAAAGCCAAGATCGATAAAAAGATTGCTGATAAGATTGATAGTTACCGAGCTAAATCTGATTCATCCTTAGAAACTATTATAGACTCGTTAGAGTATTCCCTAAAAGCAGGTGGCAAGAGAATCAGACCGATCTTAACTGTAAAAGTGGCAGAGATGTTAAAGGGAGATTTAGAAACTGCTTATGATCTGGGAATTGCCTTAGAATTTATTCATACCTATTCTTTGATCCATGATGACCTACCGGCTATGGATGATGATGATTACAGACGCGGTCAGCTCAGTAACCATAAGGTATTTGGAGAAGGCATGGCCATTTTAGCGGGGGATGCCCTTTTAACCCTGGCTTTTGAAGAACTGTCTGATCTAAACTTACCAGCTGAGGACAAAGTTAAGATAATTAACTTAACTGCCCAGATGGCCGGTTTTAAGGGGATGGTCGGGGGACAATCCCTTGATCTTAAGTTTGAAGATATCAGGATTGATTTTGATAACTTGAATAATATTCACCTCTTGAAAACAGGCGCTTTATTTAAGACCGCTATCCTGGGTGGGGCCTACTGTGCCCAGACCACTGAAAAAGAGATGGAGGCTTTAGAAGGATATGCCACTAAATTAGGCTTATTATTCCAGATAACCGATGATATTTTAGATAAAACAGGTGATTCTGAAGTTTTAGGCAAAGAAATAGGTAGTGATGAAAAATCGAATAAAAGCACTTATGTTTCTCTACTTGGTTTAGAAGAAGCAAAATCTAAGGCAAAAGAGACCGCAGAGTTAGCCAAAAAGGAATTAGAGTCTTTTGAGAATAACCAATTTTTGATTAAACTTATCGATTTTATCTTATATCGGGTAGATTGTATAATTAAATGCACGTAAGGGTAAAAAAAATAGACACATACCCTG
>CAZGMM010000053.1:0-16327 GCA_964526845.1 uncultured Halanaerobiales bacterium
ATTTGTTCTAATTTAAAGTGATAAATTTTAGAATTTTAATTTGCTAATTCACAACGTGGCTTTATAAATGGTATGATACATACCTTGTATTCAGATTCTATTCAATATAATTCCGGCCATGTACATATTATGAGAGATGAATACTATAAGAAGAAAAGGTTGATGCCGCTAGATTATCCAATTGATGGGTTTGAGAACAATAACTTAGATGAAATGGTAAATAGGATAGAAAATATAGATGATGTAAAGGGTGTAATTTATCGATTGAAGTTTGGAGCTATGATCAGTACGGGGCAAGAGTTAATAACACTGCAGGGATGGGGTGCAAATCCTAAAAAAGAGTTTGAACTAACTAATATTGAAGATAGAATAGTTGAAGGTCGGATGGTACAGTCCGGAAAGTTAGAAGTTATCATGGGGACTGAACTTCTTAAGAAAATAGATTCCAGAGTGGGAGATAAAGTAACAATTTTATTTAATACTTCCTATAGTTCTCTAAAGGGTGTTACATTTAATATTGTGGGCAGAATAGAAAGTGGTCTTAAACTTTTAGATGAAAATGTTTTCTACCTTCCTTTAGAAGAGGCCCAGAGGTTATTATATATGGAGAATCAGGTTACTGAGATGTTAGTAATGGCTTCCCATCGTAATAAGTCTGAAGAGATTAAAAATAAAATAGAAGATTTGATGATTGAAAATAATGTTCAAGATAAATACATAGTAATGCATTATGAAGAATCAAATGTATTACTTTCTTATTTAAATATAGCTCAACTCGTGTATAATCAAATTTATTTCCTATTTGTTATTCTTGCTAGTGTAGTCTTAGTAAGTACAATGATTATGATTGTAAAAGAAAGGACAAAAGAAATTGGCATGATGCTTGCTCTTGGTTTGGAAGAAAAAGGTATCTTGAAATTATTTATTTTGGAAGGAAGTATAATAGGTTTAATTGGAAGTTCTTTAGGTGCTATAATTGGGCATTATCTGAGTAGTATTTTATCAGAAATTGGTATTAATGTCGGAACAGCAGTAAATAGTGTCAGTTCTAATATAATGTTTAATAAAATTATATACCCAACTTCTTCAGTGGAAAACAGTTTATTTGCCTTTTTTGCAGGTATTATAATAGTCATATTAGTTAGTGTAATACCTGCCAGGAGGGCGGCGAAACTTGAACCAACAGAAGCTATGAAAGAATAATAAAAATATATTAATAATAGGGGGGTGTCTTTCTTTGTTTTTATTAAAGCTAGCTTATAAAAATCTATTTCGTTATTGGAAAAGGACTTTAATTGCTGCATTTATTATAGCAATGGCTGTATTTGTATACTTGACAATGGATTCTATGTTATTAGGTATGGAAGATATGACCTATGAAAATATAATTAAATACGAATCAGGTCATCTTCAGATAGCTAATAAAGAATATTGGGAAGATAAAGATGAGTTACCGCTGGAAAATTTAATATCTTTAGAATCTAGATTTAATGAAAATATTGAAAACATAAATGGATATATCTCTCACTCTCCTCAACTTAGATTTCAAGCAATATTAAATAGCAAGGGAGATGAACTCCCGGTAATTGGTTATGGGATTAATCCAGACCAGACCTTAGAAGTGTTCGAATTAGAAGAGAACTTAGTAGCAGGCACATTTTTTACAAAAGGAGAAAGAAAAGTTGTATTAGGAAGAACTTTAGCGGAATTAATGGAAGTTAACTTAGATGATTATATAACACTTATATTTAAAACTTCCACAGAGACTTTTAATACTATAGATGCACAGGTATCAGGCCTTTTAGAAACAACTAATCCTAATATTAATAATAATTTTGTCTATTTACCACTAGATCTGGCCCAGGATTCATTATCTGTAGGAGATGGTATTAGTAGAATAGTCATAAGATTGAATGATAAAAATAAAGTTAATGAGGCAAAAAGTCAAATGGATAATATATTGGGTAATAACATGGATAATTTAGGAGTTTATGCCTGGAATGAATTAGAAGTAGCGGAAGTTCTTAATGTGGATCAGGTGATTTCTAAATTTCTTTTAGCAATTATATTAATTATTGGAGCTATGGGTATAATAAATACAGTAATATTAGCCGCTCTTGAAAGAATGGAAGAAATTGGAATGATGAAAGCATTAGGTTTAAAGGAAAGAGAAATAGTACTAACTTTTATGTATGAATCAATCGGCATTGGTATCATAGGGGTAGTAGTCGGATCAATATTGGGAGCTGTAACTATCTGGTATTTAGTTAATTTCGGTATGGATTATGCTATTTTTATGGAAGGTGGTGGCGAAGAAATAATGGGAGATGTAGGATTTCCCATGGTGACTGAAATTTATAGTTCTTGGAATCTCACTGCTTTTATTATAGTCAATACATTTGGTTTAATAACCTCAGCTGTAGCAAGTATTTTTCCGGCTTATTGGGCTGCAAAAAAGGATCCGGTAAAGGCAATTGAACATCGGAGGTAAAAAATATTTATTACAAATAAAAAGGGGAGCTTTTGGAAACACTCCCCAAATGACTTATTTATTATTTTTCCCCCCGTAAGTATTTATCAATACCTACTGCCGCATCATGACCTGTTTTAATACCAGTAATTACATCAGGTCCCTGGACAATATCTCCACCTGCAAATAACCAGGGAAGAGAGGTCTGCTGCTCTTCATCAACTTTTATTCGAGGTCCTTCATATTCAATATCGTAGTTATCATCAATATAACTATTGTCACCACCCTGACCGATAGCTTCTACTACCATATCACAGTCAAAGTTTTTAATATCATCATTATCAAAGGATGGATTAAAGTTCTTCTCATCATCAAAGACAGATACACAGCAGTTTGTACAAAGCTGTGAAATGCTTCCATCTTCATTTACAACGATTTCTTTTGGTCCCCTACCAGGTTCAAATCTGACACCTTCTTCACGGGCTTCTTCAACTTCTTCTTGATCAGCCGGCATGATATCTTCGGTTTCTAAAGAGGTAACCAGGACATCAACCTGCCCGAATTCCTGTTTTTGTATTCTAGCTAAGGAACGAGCGATATCCATGGCCACATTACCTCCGCCGATAACAACGATTCTTTCCGTAACAGGGACTTCTTTACCTTTGGTAATCTGCTTTAATAGATAAATAGCCTGATATACATTATTATGTTCGGAACCTGGTATTCTAGTACTCCTGCCATTGTGTAAACCGGTGGCAGCAAAGACTGCATCATAATTATCTTCAATTTCCTGCATGGAAATGTCTTCGCCAACTCTGGTGTTAAAGACAAATTCTACTCCCAGTTCTTTTATATAGTTAATATCTTTATCAAGCTGTTCATAGGGTAGTCTATACTCCGGGATACCATATCTCATCATGCCACCCGCTTTTTCTTCCGACTCATATACTGTTATTTGATAACCCATTAACCTTAAATAATGGGCGGCAGAAAGACCAGCTGGACCGGCACCAATAATAGCTACTTCTTTATCAATCTGATCAATTTTTTCGGTACCCAGTACCTTTTGATATTCAGCGGAGTCAACATTATCAACCGCATATCTTTTCAGCCAGCGGATAGAGATCGGTTCTCCCCGGTGTCCGATTGAACAGATAGTTTCACATTTGTGTGTACAGATCCTTCCACATATTTCTGGTAAAGGGTTATCTTCATAAATTTGTTTTAATGATTCATCTAAATCTTCATCAAAGATGCCCCTAATATATTCCGGTATATTCATACTGGCCGGACAGGCTTCTGTACAGATATCACATTCTACACAACGGGATGCTTCTTTTTCAGCCTGTTCTTTGGAAAAACCCTGAACAATTTCTACAAAAGAGTCGATTCTTTTTTCCGGATCTAATTCTTCCATTTCAACCCGATCTAAATCGAGTAACTCAGATACTTCATCCCTTTCATAACCAACTTCAAATTCAACTTTGTTAATATTTCTATGGTCTGGTATATAGGCAAATGTGTCAGGGTCTTTATCAATATAAGTATAGTCCTGGGTAAATTCCAGGGAACCGGTCGTACAGACATCTACACATAAACCACACCAGCAGCAGCGCCCGTAATCGATCTTTGGCCTCTCATCACGCTGTCCTAATTCGGTCTTAACATCGGCTAACTGTACCATATCTATCGCTTTATTATCACAAATTTCTTCACAGGTACCACAGCCGATACATTTATCAAGATCATTTATATGAAAGCCGCGGTAACGTTTCGCTGTTTCTTTACTATCCTTAGGATATTTGACAGTTTCCGGTTTTTTAAATAAGTTTTTAAATGTAACTGTGGGAGAAAAAATACTTTTTTTATCTTCACTCATCAAATTCACCTCACTATGAGAAATATTATCTATCGAATTCCGGTGGACAGATACCAAGACTGTGTGCCCACACCGGAACATCTTCAATTCTAGTACCCGGCAGCAGGGCTTCTACACCGTATAAGCCGAGTGGGGTAGATGTACCCCTTACATGAACTCTATAAGGCTTTAAGCCTCCATCAGAGACCATATAGTAGCCATATTCACCCCGGGAAGATTCAACCTTTACATAAGCTTCACCTTCGGGTATCTTATACTTTAAGGCATTACCCAATTTAACACTAACCGGACCGTCCGGCATATTATTGATTAGCTGTCTAATAATACTTATACTCTGAAAGATCTCATCTCTTTTTAATTTAAGTCTGGTCCAGGCATCAGCATCCTGGCCGGTTGGTATGTCAAAATCTACTTCATCATAAGCCCCATAAGGCATCAATCTTCTGACATCATGTGCAAGACCGGTCGCTCTTAATGCAGGTCCAGTAACTCCTAAACGGAGAGCGTCTTCCTGATTTAAAACAGCTGTATCTTTCCAGCGTTTTTGGGCAGTGGGATTTTCAAAGATTAACTTTTGAAATTCGGGCATCCTATTATTTTCTAAATCATCTAATAGTTCCAATATTTTTTCAAAGGTTTCGTCTTCAACATCATGTCTGACCCCACCTGGTCTGATATAGATATGATACACTCTACCACCCGTAATCTCTTCAAATATATCGAGGATATAATCACGGGCTAAAACTCCAATCTGCATAGCTGAATAAAGGCCAATTGCCCCACAGTTTCCTCCAATAGAGAAGATGTGGGCCTGTATTCTTGCCAGTTCTAAGATGATTGATCTAATATATTGGGCTCTCTTAGGAACTTCAATTTCTCCTATAGCTTCATATCCCATGGCATAGACCATTTCATTGATGTCAGGTTCCATTACACAGATCCGGCAGACTAAAGGAGTATTTTTAATCCATTCTCTTTCTTCCATTAGTTTTTCGAATCCGCGGTGTAAATGGCCGGCATTAGGTTCAGCCGAAACGACAGTATCACCTTCATAATAGTAATTTATACCATAATTTCCCGGAACACCTGGATGGTTGGGTCCAAAAAACATTTCCGTCATTTTACTTTTATCCATGGTATTCCCTCCATTCATATTTTTCATCTACATATTCTCTTGTTTTGAAGTCTTTCCGCATGGGAGGAATTTCATCCCAGTTTTCTAAAATTAGTTCATCCATATCATCATTTCCTTCAAATTCAACACCGTAAAAATCATGTATATCTCTTTCATAATACTGAGCGACTGCCCAGATATGTTTTATCGTTACAAACTTGGCTTCTTCACGGTCAATTCTGGTTTTAACACTAATATTTATCCTATCCTGATAAGAGAAGAGATGATAGACCAGTTCAAATTCATCCTCATCTATCCAGTCTACACAGCTGATAGTAGCAAGATGAATATAGCTGTGGCTTTTTAAGTAATTTAGACCAGAGACAAGTTCATTATTTTTTAGTGTAACAGTTAAATTTTGATCTCTTAACTTATTAACTTTGAGAGGATTTAATTTATTTTGTACAAGTTCAATTACTTCTTTTTCATTTCTCATTGTCTTCTCTTAACCTCCCCCAGGACTTTTTCCTGATTTTCTTTATAAAAATCATAATCTTCTTTGTATCTGAGATATCCATCCGCATTGCCGGTTTCGATCTTGTTTTTAAGCTCCATAAAACCTTCCAGGATCGCTTCCGGACGGGGCATACAGCCCGCTATATATAAATCAACCGGTATATACTTATCAAGCTGTTTTATCGTATTATATGAATCCCAGTACATACCCCCATTTATCGTACAGGAACCAAAACCCATCACAAACTTGGGATCCTGCATCTGTTCATAAGTATAGATAACTCTTCTTAAGGTTTTAGTACTTAAATAACCTGTAATTAATAGGATATCGGCCTGTCTTGGGGTAGCGGCAGGTCCAATACCAAATCTACTCATGTCATATCTAGAAGTCATAGTAGGAGGTAGTTCGATCGCCCCACAACCTGTGCAATAGTGGAGCATAAAAAGCGATCGTTTCTGCGCCCAGTTGATAACCTCCTGCCATTTACTACTTTTAAATTTCTCTTTCATTTAATGATCACTCCTGATTAAAAAATAATGATGATTGCCTGAAACAAGGCTGCAATCAAAGGCCACTTCCAGTAGAACAAAACACCCTGTTCTACTTTAAAGCGCGGGAAGATAGAACCGATTAAAGTGGCTGACAACCAGACAATTAGCATCTTCAAGATGAAGATGAATATATTTGTTGCTCCCCCTAAAAAGAGATCTACAAAGAGAGCGGTTTCCACAACGATTGCCACAGCATGCTGTAACATTATTAAACCCAAATATTTACCTCCGTGTTCGACCACTGGTCCCGAGGCAATTTCGGAAGGTGCAATCGGGGCATCAAAAGGTTTTTTACCCATCAGACCTAAGAGGGCAACAAAGGCAACTACTGTACCTATCGGAACATTTACTAAATTCCAGTTTAAAAAGCCTCCCTGTTGGGCCTGGACTATTCCCCAGATTGAAGAATTGCTGCTCCTATAAATCAAGGTTAAAAGGACCACAATAAAGGGCATTTCATAACCCAACATCTGGGTTAAGGCCCGGGAGATCCCGACCGAAGCCAGCGGATTTCCGGAACCAACCGTCGCCATCGCCATTCCTAAATAGGCAATAGCCATCAGATAGATAACTAAAAGGAGGGTCCCGCTCATACTATATAACTGAATTCCCGCAATTGGCACGAAAAACAAGGTGGCTATCATTCCACCGAAAGCCATGATCGCACCAAAGTCAAAGATAAAGCCATGGGTAATAGCGTCTTTACCAAACAATTTCAAGACATTTATATAGGGCTGATAGACGGGTGGTCCGACTCTTTTTTGAGTGCGGGCCACAGTTTTCTTGGCAAAGCCAATGAATAGAAGCCCTAAGGCCATAGCTCCAAATGCTATTAAGATAAACTGAATTATTGTTAAAATCATACTATCCACCCCGCAAATGCCAGTACAATCATCAGTAAGATCATATAAAAGGCATAAGTTTGTCCATTTCCGGTTACAAAGGAATTTCTCATTACGTGTCCTAATTTAACCACATTGCCAGCGAAAGTATCATAAGCTTTAGTTAAACTATTAGCGGCAAAAGAATCAAATACGCGGTCAAATGGCCTGTAATAATTATATGCATAGTGGTATGCTTCCGGGTCATCCATATACTCCCCGGCAGTGTAAGTATCCATTAAACCGACCAGTTTTGATTTCTTGGCTAAAATGAAGATAACTAAAGCAAGTACAAATCCACCTACAAAGACATTAAAGATCACAAGTGAATTCCAGGCGCCATATGCACCTGAGATCGTATATAAAGTTGATTGAACGGTCTCTATATTTAAATACTGTCCAATTTGATTAATAATTCTCATTTGAATACCAGGTAACACTCCGAATAAAAGCATCAAGGCCATCATGATATACATCGGGATCTGCATTAAAAAGGGAACTTCTTTGATATCCTGATGTTCGGGTTTTAACTGTCCTAAAAATACGGTACTTAATGGTTTAAATACGTACATGAAGGAGCCGATACTACCAAAAAAGGCGGCTACCGAAAGGAAGATATATCCCTTTTGAATTAGGGCCTGATATATTACCCATTTAGATATGAAGCCATTGGTCGGAGGTATTCCGGCCAGGGCAATAATCGCTGTCAGATAGGCAGCAAAAGTAACCGGCATTCTGAAGATTAAACCACCCATTTCATGCATCTTTGTAGTATGGGTCCTATAAATAACGGCGGCCATCGTTAAAAAGATCGTGGTCTTAAAGATCATGTGGTTCATGAGATGGAGCAGCCCGCCTGTAAAACCAAGTGGGGTTGCAATTGCTAAAGCCATTACAATATATCCCATCTGAGAAATAGAAGAAAAGGCAACCAGTTTCTTAACATCTTCTTGTCGTATCGCGAAGATTGTACCGGTGATTATCGTAATTCCGCCGAAGATAGCGAGTATATAGTTAAATAGAGGCAGTCCTCTAAACTTAATACTGGCTCCTAAGATATTATAAAGTGGTACCAGGTATAATAGTAACATTAGACCATATGTACCGATCTTTAACATTAATCCGGATAGGAAAGGAGAGAACTCCTTGGGGGCATTACTATGGGCCCCATTTACCCAAACATGGAAGGGGAAGACTCCCGCCTTGATCAAGAAAGGTACTCCCATCATGATAATTAATATGATTGCATTTAGGGTCGGTAAACTGCCTAAATATTCTGCTACCTGAGTAAATTCTAAGGAATTAGTTTGAGTATAAATTATAAAAATAGAGGTTAACATCAAGTAAGCCCCTAAGGCACTTAACAGCAGGTAACGATAGGAAGCTTTTTTTGCCCCTTCCTTTTTACCAGCTGATATGAGGAAAAAGGAAGCGTAGGTCATTACTTCCCAGAAGATAAAGAGTGTCATTAAATCTCCTGCAAAGACAACGCCCAAAATACTACCTAATAGGATTGAAAAGAACAAGTGGAAACTGGCAGAATTATTATCTTCTTTTTGTGAACTTACCGTAAAGATACTGATTAAAAATATACTTCCGGCCGTCATAATCGCTAAAAGCCAGGCCAAAGGAGAGTTATTTAAGATAAACTCGAAATTACTCCCTAAAATATTTATATCTAAACTCTGATTTAAAATATCCCACTGGCCGTAAAAATCGATTAATGTATAAAGTATATAACCTGAAAGTACTATATTAATTATTGAGCCAGCTTTTTTAATCTTTTTTGAAATCAAATAAGTAATAATTGATAAAACGATAGGGATTATAATTATTTGACTTAAACTCATTTAAATCCCTCCCAATATTGAGATGATGTAATTAGAATTATCTATAACTTGACTACCAACCTGATTTAATAGGTTGATAATTATTTGAGGCCTTATACCAAGATAAAGGATTGCTGCTGATAAAACACCAATCGGTAAAACACAGGGCATAAGTTTTTTCACCTTTAAAGTATTTTCATTAAAGTATAAGTTTTGAATCACTTTAAGGTAATAGGCAATTTCAATTAAGGTTGCAAGTAAAATTAGACCTGTGAAAATATATCTCCCCAAACCAAGGGAGGTCTGCACGATCAGCATCTTACTTACAAATCCATTTAAGAAAGGTACACCCATAATTCCTAAAGCACCGAGGGTAAAACCAAAACCTGCAATTGGTGTTTCTTTACCGAGGCCGGCCAAATCCTTAATCTTATTGCTCCCTACAGCATAGGTCATAAAGCCGGCTGAAATAAAGAGCAGCACTTTAAGTATAGAGTGATTTAACAGTTGGAATAAGCCAGCCTGTATAGCACCGGCCGTATTTAAACTGATTACGGCCATAACTAAACCCATCTGAGCAATACTTGAATAGGCCAGCATCTTTTTGATATTTTCCTGTTGATAAGCAATAAATTCTCCAAATAGTAATGTTACAAGACCAATTACAGTGATATAGAGATAGATCTCGGTACCACCGAAAAGAGTAAAGTAGACTCTGATCATGGCATAAATACCTGAGACCGAGAGGACACCACTTAATAGAGCGGTTACTCCTACGTATGATTTAGAATAAACTTCCGGAACCCAGAGGTTCATCGGGAAGAGTTCTGCTTCCATTCCGATTCCAATTAAGAGTAATAAAGTAATTACCTTTAAAAGGGAAGGGTTTAAATTGACTGCATTTTGCGCAATAACTCCCATATTCAATGAACCGATACTGCTGTATAAAAAACCGATAGCCATCAGTAAAAAAACGGAAGCAATTGAGCCCATTACTATATATTTAAAGGCCGCCTGATAGCTTTCTTTTCTTTTCATGGTAGCCAGTACATAAGTGGAAATTGCAGCAATTTCTATAAATACAAATAGGTTGAAGATATCTCCTGTCAGTACGATTCCATTAATCCCTGTAAAAGCCAAAAGGAACATTGTATTGAATTTGCTTTCATTTAACTCATCTGTATTTCTTATATTATAGATAGAAATCAAAAATGTAATGGTAGAAATGATCATTAGACTAACTAAAGCTAACTTATCTACATATAGGTTAATCCCAAAAGGGACCGTCCAATTTCCG
Organism: uncultured Halanaerobiales bacterium; assembly: GCA_964526845.1. Classification (GTDB taxonomy): domain Bacteria; phylum Bacillota; class Halanaerobiia; order Halanaerobiales; family M55B127; genus M55B127. The sequence goes on from CAZGMM010000053.1 coordinate 10,539, forward strand.
ATTTGAATTACAATTGGGCTTTCCATTACAGCACCATATAGTGAAAAAGTAATTATTATATTAAATAATGTACTTAGTAATACCAAAAATGAGGGTATTTTCTTATGTAACTTACCGATTAATGGTATTACAAAGGCAGTCAGTAAAGGGACTGCAATTAATAAGCTTGCATTCACAGTTTTAACCCCCTTATTTCATCGATTTGTAGGGTATTTTGATTTTGATAAATTTTAATGACTATGGAAAGTGCTAAAGCCAAGACCGCAACTCCGATTACTATGGCAGTCAGCACTAATGCCTGAGGTAAAGGGTCTACAAAATTTAAACTATTACTGGCATTAGCCTGCGTGAGTATCGGGGCTATTCCGTTATTTATATAACCTAAGCTAACCAAAAGGAGGTTAACACCGGTATCCATGATACCGATACTAACAACAATTTTAATCAAATTTTTTCTGGTCAAGACCCCAAAAAGACCGATTAAGATCAAGATTATTGAACCTCCGATGTAAGCCCATTGGTTTAAAAAAGCCAAAGTATCACATCCTTTTTAATTTTTAAAATTAAGCATTGATCAAGTTACTAATAATACCGGATAGTTCCGCTCCCACTTTAATCCCGATTAAGATATAGATGATTGGGATAATACCGGCTGAAAAGAGGGTTCCTAAAGTTCCGTTTCCTAAGAAGTTAGTTAAAAATGAACCGTTTGTTAAAAGTCCAATTAAACCAATAATTAGAAATGAAATACCGGCAAAACTCTCCAGTAAAGATAAACCAGTATGATTTAACTTATAATCCTTATATGCTAAAAACTTCAGTAAAATGGCAGTAGCAATTACTGCCCCACCCTGGAAACCGCCTCCGGGAGTTAAATGACCATGTACGATTATATAAATACCTAGTAAAAACATGAGGGGAAAAAGTATCTTTACCCCAGTTCTTACGATAAAAGAAGCATCTTCTGCAAAGGGATAATTTTTTTGATTACCACCCAGCACAAAGGCCAAACCGGCGGCTGCGATAAATAAGACCGTTACTTCCCCTAAAGTATCTAAGGCCCTATAATTAGCAATAATAGAGGTAACATAATTGGCAGAACCACTTTCTGGGTTCAGAGTCTGATTGAATGTTATGTTTTCAGTGTCCGAGTTGACACTTTTATTTATATAGTGTTCTGAAACCCTGTTTTCTAGATTTGCTTCGCCAAACTGGGGAATACTAAGAGTATTTTCACCACCAGCAGCAAAAGCCTGGAAAAGTATAAAACCCAGTATTAAAACCATAAAGAGGGAGAGATAGTCTCTAAATCTCACTGGTTATCACTCCTTCTTATTTTTAATAGGGTAAAGATAAAGATCGAAGTGGTCAGGCCAGCTCCAATAATAGCTTCTGTCATAGCAACATCAGGAGCTTTTAAAAAGTACATTAAGGCGGCTGCAATTAAACTTATTAAACCTAATGAAATTATTGAATTTAATAAATTTTCAAATAAAACAGCTGCTAAAGCACCAATAATCATTAACAATATGAGTAAATAACTAATAATCATCATGCACTATCACTTCTTTCATCAGTTAAGTTTTCTTCATCATATTCATCGATCTCTGAGGTAATTACCGGTTTTAGACCACTTTTATAAGATGAGCGGGCAATACTATGGCTGCCGATTGGGTTAGTTAAAACTATAAAGACAGCGATAATCAAGGTCTTAAAAAACCAGCTTGGTTCAACCAATCCTACTCCGATTATTGCTGATAAAGCACCGAGAGTAGTTGCCTTGGTACCGGCCTGAATTCTATTATATAAGTCCGGCATCCTTACTATGCCCAGTGATCCTAAAAGCAAAAAGATACTGCCTAAAATAATTAATACATATCCGATAAATGATAAAAGAATCATGATTTACCACCTTCTAAATAACGGGCAATTACGATAATACTTGTAAAGGAAAGGGCAGCAAAAACAAATGAGATATCGAGTAAAATATAATTTTTAAAAAACAGGGAGCCGACTACTAAAGCAACTGATACAATAGTAGTTAAAGTATCAAGGGCAACAACCCGATCAGGGGATGAAGGCCCCTTTATAAATCTGTAAGCTCCAAAAACTATTGATAAGAAAATTAAAACAAACACAAGATTAAGCATTAAAAAATCCCCCCAAGTCTATCCTCAAATTTACCGGCAATTTGTTCTTTTTGTTCATCTTTATTAGAACTTGCCACATCAATCCAGTGGATATATAGACTATCATCTTTAACATCCATGGTTAGAGTACCAGGTGTTAAGGTGATTGAATTAGCTAAAAATAATTTAGCATAATCTGAACTTAAATCTGTATTGATCTTTACTATGCCTGGATTGATTGGTAAATTGGGATTTATTACTCGGCGAGCTACATCAATATTAGCTTTAACCATCTCGATAACAAAAATAGGTATATAAGCTATAAAAGAAATAATTCTTTTAAAAATATTATTATCACTTTTTAGTTGTGTGAAACTTTTATATGTAAAAAGTGACAACAAAGTTGCAATTATAATACCTATTATCATCTCTTCAACGGCAAAGCTGGCTGTGTAGGCTAACCAGAAGAGAAAATAAATAATAAGTGTAGAAAAAAACCTTTTAAAATCCAATTCTAATCCCCCTTTGAAGTGTGATATAGTTCACTTGGAAGTCTAAACAATTATCACTATATCTAAATATTATGATATATAAATATATTTGTCAAATATAATTTATACTTTTTCACAAATTTCTTGACTTAAATATCATTATTTCATAATATATAGATATAGAATTCGATTAAGGGGGACCCAACTTTGGAAAATATAATTAAAGATATGGATGAAATTAAAGAAAAAGCGAAAATCCTTAAAGCTATCTCACATCCAATCCGTTTATGTGTGGTTAAAGGACTTATGGAGAGTGAAGGATATAATGTGACAAAAATGCAGTCCTGTTTAGATATACCTCAGTCCACACTTTCACAGCATCTAACAAAACTAAAAGACCTAAATATAATTGAAGGCGAAAGAAATGGCGTTGAAATCAAGTACTATGTCAAAAATGATGAAGTTAAAAAAATAATAAATACTATATTTGAAAAATAAAGTAATTATCCTTCCTTTAACTGGGGAGGATTTTTTAATTTGAAAAAAGGAGGAAAAGAGATTGGAATATAAAAAAGTAATTGCTGAAGTAGAGAATATGTTTAGGGTAATTCCCTTGCGGGTTTTTAGAAAGACGGAAGGTGTTGTATTTGATCTGGTTAATATGGATTATCTGCCAGAAGTGGACGGAATTGACCGTGTAATTCATGCTGAAAATGCTTTGTCCCCGGGTACTATCGGAGATGTTGAAAGACCCTGGTATATGCATCCGCACCAGGAAGATAATCTTTTGGTTTTATATGGTACCAGACATGTTGATTTGTATACCCCGGAGCATGGAAAAATTGAAAGCTTTGAGATTAATCCTCATTCTATAATAAGAAACGGCCGCTTAATTTATGATGGGGGAGTCATCTTATCAACTTCAGTTAATGTTTTTCACCGAATTCAAACCGGTGAGGAAGGTTCGGCCTCAATAAATTTTGCAGTAAGATATCCCAAATTCGATATGAAGACCAATTTCAACATCTATAAGTTGGATACAAATACTGATAATTATGAAGTTATTAGAAAGGGTTTTAAAGACCAAGATTAACAACTTAAATTTTTTGAAAATATAACTTAATTAATAATTGATTAGATGCAGGTAATTAGGAAAAATCATTGAATTATATATAATACAATAGAATTAAAAGGAGGGCAGACTTATGGTTAAAGTTTTCTGGAATGATAAAGAAATAGCCAGATCAGATGAAACTAAAGTCGTTGAGGGCAACCACTATTTTCCTCCTGGAAGTGTCAAAATGAAGTATTTTGAAAAAAGCGATCACCACACAACCTGTCCCTGGAAAGGAGAGGCCAGCTATTATCACCTCAAAGATAAAGCACAAAAGACAAATAATGCGGCCTGGTACTATCCAGAACCGAAAAAGGAGGCTGCTAAAATTAAAGATCATATAGCCTTTTATACGAGTAAGGTTGATATTCAGGAAGATTAATAAAGGTAACAATAAAATCATATAAATAAAACTAATTTAGGGGGGAATATGTTAATGAAAAGAAAGTTTCTAGTTACAACTCTGGTTTTAGTATTTGTTCTATCAGTGGCAGGTGTAGTTTTAGCTCAGGATGCTACTTTTAAGATCCTGCATACCAATGACACCCATGGAAGAATTGAAGAAGGGTCTTATGCAGGTATGGGCTTTCCTAAGGTAGCTACCTTAGTTAAACAGCACCGTAGTGAAGGTGATGTCTTATTGTTAGATGCAGGAGATACTTTTCATGGACAAACAATCGTAAATCTTAATGAAGGTGAAGCAGCGGTAAGGATCATGAATGAGATGGGTTATGATGCAATGACTTTAGGTAACCATGACTTTAACTTTGGTCAGGAAAGAATTAAAGAATTAGAAGAGATGGCTAACTTTCCGTTACTGGCTGCCAATTTAGACCCGCAGTTAGTTGAACCTTATACCATCAAAGAAATTGCCGGTATTAAGGTAGGCATCTTTGGATTAGCCACTCCTGAAACAACCTATAAAACACACCCTAAAAATGTAGAAGGATTGACATTTAGAGATCCTTATACAGTTGCAGCTGAAATGGTTGCAGAACTATCTAATCAGACCGATATGATAATAGCTCTAGTTCATCTTGGTCTTTCAGAAGGAAGTGAATATACCAGTAGAGAATTAGCAAAAAGTGTGTCCGGTATTGATATTATTATTGATGGTCACAGCCACACAGCTTTAGAAGAAGGATTAATGGTTGATGGTACTTTAATTGCCCAAGCTGGTGAATATGATAAAAACCTTGGTGTTGTTGATGTAACAGTATCTGAAGGTGAAGTTACCGCTCAAGCTAGCCTAATTACTAAAGAAGAGGCAGCAGATGTAGAAAAAGACGAAGCAGTTTTAAGTGTAATTGAAGAAGTTCAGGCTGCTAATGAGGAAATCACATCTACTGTTGTTGGTAAAACTGCTGTTGAGTTAAATGGTGAAAGAGAATTTGTTAGATCTGGTGAAACTAACATGGGTAACTTAGTGGCGGATTCAATGCTAACTAAAACCGAAGCTGATGTAGCAATTACCAATGGTGGTGGAATTAGAGCTTCTATCGATGAAGGTGAAGTAACCAAAGGTGAAGTAATTACAGTGCTTCCATTTGGTAATACTACCGTAGTTAAAAAACTAACAGGCGCTCAATTACTAGATGCTGTTGAACACGGTTTATCACAGTATCCTGCCCTTGAAGGTTTATTCCCACAAGTTGCTGGTATGCAGATCATCTTTGATGGTGACAGACCAGCCGGAGAAAGAGTAATTAGCCTTAAAGTTAATGGAGAATCTGTTGACCATGATGCTGTTTACGAAGTAGCTACTAATGACTTTATGGCAGCTGGTGGAGACGGTTATGAAGTATTCAAAGGTACAGAAACCGTAATTGAAGCCGGCGGCTTAGAAGAGTTAGTAATGAACTATATAAGTCAAAGAGGTACAGTCGCACCAAAAGAAGAAGGTAGGATTATTGAAGTTGACCAACAAAATGGAAATTATGTATATACTGTAGAAAAAGGAGATTATCTTGCGAAAATTTCTAGAATGTTCAATGTAAAAGTTGATGCCATTGTAGAAGCAAATAATCTTGAAAGCCGCAGTATGATATATGTCGG
>CAZGMM010000054.1:0-16146 GCA_964526845.1 uncultured Halanaerobiales bacterium
ATAAATAGTGATTACGATATGGAATAGGTTAAAATTATAGAAACTCAATACTGAACACAATAGTATTATGGCTAATATCATAATAAATTGTTGTCTGTTTTTAAGTAGTTTATTCTTCATTTTAAACCTCCGTGTTTAATAATTCTATATATATCAAAATTTTCCTTTTTATTATTATATTAAACCTCAAATTCTATCAAAATTCATAAAGTCACATAATATATTAATTTAACATTTTCAATAAATGTAAAAACGAAATTTATTATTTCAGGGTGTATAAGCTAATAATAAAGAATATATGGGAGTTAATCTAATATAACAGATTGAATAGAAATTTAATAATAATCTAATAAATACGAATAAATAGATGAGTCCGGAAAAAAAGGATAAGTAGAGCTAGACTGCTGTATTTAAAGCAGTAAATATATAAATTTTCTATTATTAAAAAATTTTAATTAAAAAGGGGAGATATTTAGTGTCTGTATTACAACCATCAACAATCATTTTTTTCGTTTTGATAGCCTTAAATCCATTCATATCAAGTTTGTTAGAGAACTATTTTAAATTCAATTATCTCTATACTGAGGTGATAATCAGCCTCATATTAATAACTGCCTTTGTTCTTTTTAACATCTTTAGGGAGGATCACGGTAAGGAAAAACTTTTAGAAAAGTTAAAAATAATTGCAGCCGGAGACTTTCGGCAGAAGATCAAGCTTTCTAACAACAGTAAGTTATCTAGCCTTGCCGATATTTTCAATAATATCATGACCGATATTAGGAGGCTATTTAAAAATTCAATCCAGACCTCAGTTGAGATTTCGGAAGATGTAGACGATTTAAGCCAAAAAATTGAGGACGTTTACCAGACGACCGAAGAGATTAATTCGGCCGTAAGTGAAGTAGCCCAGGGAGCGGAAGAACAGTCTCTCAATTTAGAAAATACCAACCAGGAGATTGAAAAGATCTTAAGCTTTGTCAACAAGACCTTTGCTAATACGAAAGAGGTGGCAGCTACTTCCGGTAAAGCGGCCCAGATAGCCGAAACCGGCAACAAATCGATAAACCAGCTCATTGATAAGTCAAACAAAAATAAAAAGATAATCCAGCAGACCAAAACTGAGATGAATAAGCTGCAGGCCAACTTTGAAGAGATGACTGAAATAGTTGGCTCGATTGAAAAGGTATCAAATCAGACTGCCCTACTTGCCCTTAATGCTTCTATTGAGGCAGCCCGGGCGGGTGATGCGGGTCGCGGTTTTGGAGTCTTAGCCCGCGAGATCAGGGACTTTTCCATGGATGTAGATAAACTGGTCGATAATATCAATGAAGTAATGGACAGCGTAAACAGCCAGATTAACACCACGGTCGAAAGAATGGATGAAAATGTCGAAATCATAAATGAACAGGACCTACGAACAGAAAATTTAGGGGAAGATATTGCAAAACTTCATTCTATCGTTTCTGAAAACTATCAAAAGATAGACAATTTAAAAGAGGATACCAAGGAAGTTACAGAGATTATTGACAGCACACAGAAATCATTTGCTAAAATCCTTTCCATTTCCCAGCAAACTGCTGCCAACAGCCAGGAAGTAACGGCTTCTATTGAAAACCAGCAGACCATGTTAGCTGATATAGAGGATAAGGTGAAAGTAGTCGATGAAATGTCAGTTGAATTAAGGAACTTCTTTGCGGCCAAGGCGATGGATGAAACGATGTTAAACTTATGTGAAAAGATTAAAGATAGAAAGAGTAAAGAAGGTCTAAATAACCAAATCCTGCATGAAATAAAGGAAGAATCTGATATCGATGAAATCTATATAGTCAGTGAAAGAGGTGAATTCATCAAGAGTACAATCGACAGTATTTTAGGAGCCAACCTATTTGAGATCAATGAATGGGCGAGGGACTTTGTTGAAAAGAATGCTAAACAGGTAATAACTCCTATCCACCGCCGGGTAGAAGATAATAAATTATATAAATTTGCAATGGTAAAAGATCAGGATGGAGAAATAATCGAAGTAGGCTTAAGTTTAGAATCACTGGTTTAAATAAAGCAGATATAACAAAAAATACTCTCATAAATAATAAAAAATATGCAAATGTGAAAGGATGAGGGGCCAAAGATGTTTAAAAATGCAAAGTTAAGTACAAAGATATTAATTATTTTAGTAATCGTTTCGGTTATAGCGGTCGGGATAAATGTTGTCATAGGCTATACAAGGTTGAATAAGATTAAGAGTAATACGTTAAAAAGTACCAGCCGGGACTTAAAAAGGCAGATGCAGGATAGTATCAAGGCAAAGGAAAAGGTCTGGTTGACAAACGCCTTACAGATTGCCAATAACCCGATCATACAGGAAGCTATGTATAATAAGGACCGTGAAACCTGTATAAACATGTTAAATGAGTACAGTCAGACCTTTAAAGATAATACGACCTTTAATAATATAAATGTTCATTTGATAGATGAAAACTTGAATTCATTTGTAAGGTCCTGGGATACGGATAAGTTTGGAGACAGCCTAAGCTATTCAGCTGCCTATAAACAGGTAAAGGAGACCAAAGAACCCCTGGTTACACCGGAGATGTCACCCAAGGGTTTAAGGCTAAAAGGACTTTATCCGGTTAATTACCAGGGAGAATTTATCGGGATAGTTAACTTTGAAGGCGGTTTGAATTCGATAAAAAGAACTTTAATTGAAAATGACGTTGAGTTTCTGTATTTATTAAATAATGAACACTTAGATATAGCTACTGGTATTGAGGGTAATCCCCAGATCGGGAACTATACCTTAAGCCAAAAAGACGTAAATGAAGAATATTTAAACCATTCTACTAACAGTTTAAAGTTAGCCAGCGCCAGGGAAGGTTACTTTAACGGGGATGACTACCTGACTTCTTCTGTGCCAATTGAAAATTTCAAGGGAGATGAAATGGGTATCTTTTTAGTAGGACAGTCCAAAGATATTGTTTTAAATAGGATAAATCAGACTCAGGACATGTTATATATCATCTATCTGGCTTTTATCATAATCTTCATTTTACAGATCATTGCCATCTTCTATTACATAAAAAGAAATGTAAGCAGGCCGATCAAACTGCTTGAAGATAAATTTGAACTGGTTGCAGAGGGAGATTTATCACAGGTAATTTCCGACAAGATAACAGAGCGCAGTGATGAAATCGGTAACCTCGGGACCTCAATTAATAAGATGTTAGGTAATATTAAAAATATGGTAAGCCAGATTGCTGAAATTGCTGGTAATCTTTCCGCCTCAAGTGAAGAATTATCTGCTTCCAGTCAAGAGATGTCAGCCTCTGCGGAAGAGATCGGTAAATCAATTCAAGAGGTAGCTTCTGGGGCTCAGGAACAGTCCGCCCAGGTAGAAGAAACCAGCCGAAATGTTGAGGAACTAACCGACCAAATAGATAGTGTAGAAGAGATGTCCGAATCCATGGATGACCAGGCCTATAATGTAATGGATAATATTGATAAAGGAAATACAGCGATTGACGACTCAATCAAACAGGTCCAGGCTGTTAAAAACCAGTCCGGGGCTGTTTCAACCAAGATAAATGAATTAGGTTCTCTCTCGGAAGAGATCGGAGATATTGTTGAACTGATTAATGACATTTCTGCCCAGACCAACCTATTGGCCTTAAATGCAGCTATCGAAGCAGCCCGGGCGGGTGAAGCGGGCCGCGGTTTTAGTGTGGTTGCCGATGAGATAAGAGAACTGGCCGAAGAATCTTCCCAAGCCACTGAAAACATCGCGAACTTGATCAACGATATTCAAAATAGGGTTGATGAAACAATTGAGCAGATGAATAGAGCTGAAGATGCAGTAGATGACAGTGTGGGAACAATAAAAGCTACTGAAAGTTCTTTTGGTGAAATTAACAGTGCTGCCCAGGATTTAAAACAACTAATTGATAATATTTCTAAATCAGCTGAAAAGATGGCTGCCAATAGTAGTAAAGTAGAAGACTCTATAGAAAATATTGCTGCTGTTAGTGAACAAACTTCCAGTAATGCAGAAGAAGTAGCTGCTTCCAGTGAAGAACAAAGTTCTTCTACCAATGAAGTAGTCAATGCAGCTGAAAATCTGGCCCAGATGGCGGAAGAATTATCAAATTCAATAGCTCAGTTTAAAATAAAATAAATTATTCTATAAATATAGAAATAAAATTTAAGGAGGAAAAATAGTGAGGGACAATAATGAATATTTAGAGATGTTTTTTGCAGAATCAGAAGAATATATTATGATCTTAAACGATAATATTTTAAAACTTGAAAATGAACCTGATAATATGGATGTACTTAACTCTCTATTTCGGGCGGCCCATTCTCTCAAGGGAATGGCAGCTACTATGCGGTTCAATAACTTAACCGAGTTAACCCACAAGATGGAAAATATGCTAGATCAGATCAGAAACCACAAGATGAAGGTTAATACAGAAATTATAGACCTTCTATTTGCCGGTATCGACTATATTCAAGAAACGGTCCGCCAGATTAAAGATGACGGTAGTGATGAGTTGGACTTTAGTGACTACCTGGCTGAATTAGAGAAGAAAATTGCAGCCGATAATACAGCCACGGTTAAACAAGAAGATATTGAAGAGGAAATAAATAAAGATTTTTTAACCCTTGCAAAAGATGAAATATATACTATCGATGAAAATAAAAAGGAATTGGACTCAGTTTATGCGGTTAATCTAAGACTAGATAGTGATACCCAATTTAAACAGGTAAGGGCCTCCATGATCTTTAAAGCTGCGGCTGAATTAGGGTATGTCTTTAAATCTATTCCTGATGTAGATGAAGTAGAAGAGGCAGATTTAGAAGATAATAAAGTTAAGCTGGTAATGATCTCAAATCAGGAACAGGAAAATATTGAAGATGAATTTACCGGTATTACCGATGTAGAAGATGTCATGCTTAAAACTATCAACACAGAGGTTACAGGAAAAGATGATAAACCAAAAAAGAAAAAGAAAAATAATACTTCTTCTACTTTCGAAGTCTCATCTTCTGTTCGTGTTGATATCGGCAAGTTAGATAAACTGATGAATATGATCGGTGAGCTTTTAATTAACAAAACCAGATTAGAAGCTTTAAATATAGAATCAGAAGGATTTAAAGATGTACTACCTCAGTTAGATCGGGTAACGATGGAACTGCACCATACCGTGATGCAGATCAGAATGGAACCGATCGGGGTCATGTTCAACCGCTTCCCGCGCATGATAAGAGACCTCTCTAAAAGCAGTGAAAAGGAGATCGACTTTATCATGGAAGGCAAGCAGACCGAGCTCGACCGTTCAATCATTGATGAGTTGGGTGATCCCCTGACCCATCTACTTAGAAATGCAGTTGACCACGGTATTGAACCACCGGTTGAAAGAGTTAAAAAAGGTAAGGATGAAACAGGCACTGTCAATTTAAGAGCCTATCAAAAGGGCAGTGAAATAATGATAGAAGTAGAAGACGACGGTGGAGGAATAAATGTCGATAAGGTTGTACAGAAAGCTATAGATAAAGATGTTATTGCTCAAAAAGAAATAGATGAAATGGATAGAGATAAGAAACTACAGCTTATCTTTGAACCGGGCTTAAGCACCAATGATAAGGTTTCAAATGTATCAGGCCGGGGAGTAGGCATGGATGTCGTTAAAAAGACGATAGAAGGCTTAGACGGCGAAATATATATCAGATCGGAAGAGAATAAAGGTACTAAATTTGTAATCTCCCTACCTTTAACACTGGCTATTCAGGATGCCTTAATGGTTAAGATTGACGGCGAAATATTTGCGATACCTTTAAGTGCCATCAGTGAGACCTTAATGATTAAATCAGAAGAAATTAAACAGGTTAAGGGCTATGATGTAATAGTGTTAAGAGATAAGACTATTCCCCTTATAGACAGCCGGGCCAGCCTCAATATTACCATCGAAGACGATTCATATAAAGAGAAAGATGAGATGCCGGTTGTCATCGTTAAATCAGGCGGCAAAGAAATCGGTCTTATCGTGGGCGAACTCCTCTATCAGCAGGAGATAGTAATCAAGTCCTTAAGTGATTACCTCGATAACGTGAAAAACATTAGTGGTGCCACCATTATTGGAGATGGAGAAGTTGCATTAATTTTAGACGTAAGGGATATAGCATAAATAGAAAGGCAAGGTGTAGAAAATGGCTAATAGTGAAAAGGCAGCTGTAAAAGCAGAAACCACCGGTAATAAAGAGCAGTATTTGACTTTTAACGTAGGCAATGAAATTTATGGTCTTAAGTTAAAACAGGCCAAGGAAATTATCAAACCCCCTAAAATCACAAATGTGCCCAATACAGAGGAATACATCCTGGGAGTAATTAACTTGAGAGGACAGGTAATTCCCGTCATAAACTTAAAGAACAAGTTGGGCTTGAATGAAAACTTCACAGCCGAAGAAAAAAGCAAAAAGATCGTAGTTATTAACATAGAAAACATGTTAATCGGACTTTATGTTGACGGAGTAAACGAAGTAATTAAACTATCAGTTGATGAAATAGAGGGCGTATCTGATAACCGGAGTGGAATCAGAGAAGAATTTATCCAGGGGGTATCATCATTTGGAGATTCCTTAATTATCGTACTCGATATCAACAACTTACTTTTCGATGAAAAAGAAGAGAAAGGGGCATAGATAAAATGGAAGCATATACAAGGATGGAAGAAAGCGCACAAAACAACATCACAGGCCAGTATATTAAGTTTCAGACCGGTAATCAGGCTTTCGGTATCGATGTACTTAACAGTCGTGAAATAGTGAGAGAAGAAGAGATAACCTGTATCCCGGATTCCCCGGACTTTGTTAAAGGTGTAATTGATCTAAGAGAAGAGATTGTGCCCATTGTTAACCTGCAGGAACTGTTTAATATTAACAATTTAGAAGAGGATATTAAAGAGAAAAAGATCATCATCATTAAAGTAGACGGTACCTTAATTGGTCTTCAGGTAAATAGGGTTGATGAAATAATTGAGATCAATAAAGAAACTATCAAAGAGGCACCTTCCATAACCAAGAAATATAATAAGGACTATATTCAGGGAGTAGCCAACCATGATGATAAACTATTTATCATTCTAGATGTTAACAGGATCTTCTCAGCAGAAGAGATCAAAAAGATTAAAGAGGTAAAATAAGACTATTACTATAACAGGACGAGGAGGCAACCATGAAAAAAGTAATGATAGTAGATGATGCTGCTTTTATGAGACTAAACCTTAAAAATATTATTGAAGAAATGGGCTTTAAGATCATTGCAGAGGCCGAAAACGGAATAGAAGCTGTTGATAAATATAAAGAACACAACCCCGACGTGGTAACGATGGATATCACAATGCCCGAAATGGATGGAATCAGTGCTACCAAAAAGATTACCAGTCTGGACGATAACGCAAAAGTTTTAGTCTGTTCGGCCATGGGTCAACAGAGCCTGGTAATCGATGCCATTGAAGCCGGGGCCAAGGACTTCATAGTTAAACCCTTTGAAAGAAACAGGATTAAACAGGCTATGCACAAGTTATTTAAATAGAAAATAACAGTTAATATAAATATTATAAAAAAGAAGTAAACGCATATAATAAGTAATTTAGGAGGATATGGCTATGATTAATGTTCTAATTGTCGATGATTCGGCCTTCATGCGGCAGATCTTTAAAAAAATTATTGAAAAGGAATCCGACATGAAAGTGGTTGCGGTAGCCCGCAACGGCCGGGACGCCTTAATGAAAATTAAAAGATATAAGCCGGATGTCATAACCCTTGATATAGAGATGCCCAAGCTGGACGGATTAGAGACCCTTAAAAAATTGATGAATAAAGATCACTTTGACATCCCGGTCCTGATGGTCAGTGCCCTGGACCATAAAGCAAATGTAATCGATGCTTTAGATTTAGGGGCCTTTGATTTTTTACCTAAACCGTCCAACCAGATTTCAATGGGTATTGAAGAGATTACAGATGATTTAATTAAAAAGATCCGGGCTGCCTATGAAAGTAATAAGTCGAGGGTTAAAACAAGCAAGAGCAAGCCGGTTGAAAGCAAGGCCACCAAGAAAAGAATTGATCAGTTTCCGATTGTAGCAATTGGTTCTTCCTCCGGTGGGCCGAATGCCTTAAAAGAAGTCCTAACCGCTTTTCCCAAGGATTTTCCCGGTGGTTTAATTATTGTCCAGCACATGCCGGCCGGTTTTACGAAAACTTTAGCCGAAAGGTTAGATAAACTGTCTGAAATACAGATTGCCGAAGCTAAAGAGGGAGATAAAATAAAGAGAGGTAAAGCCTTAATAGCACCTGGTAATTACCATCTTGAATTAAGAGATGGCCAGGTACAATTAAACCAGAAGGATAAAAAGTGGGGGGTTAGGCCCTGTGTGGACTACATGATGGAAACTACCGCCCAATATTATGGTTCACGTGTAATTGGAGTGGTTTTAACCGGAATGGGCCATGATGGAGGTGTCGGCATGCGGGCCATCAAGGATCAGGGTGGCCACTGTATTATCCAGGATAAGAAGTCAGCCTTAGTATATGGCATGCCGCAGTCTGTAATAGAACAAAATGCTCATCATGAGATTGCACCATTAAGTGAAATACCGATGAAGGTTATGGACGTAATAGAAAGGAAATTTTAATTATGAGTGAATTCCAAGCATTTAAACAACAGGCTTCAGAAATATTAAATCTAGACTTAGGTGGATACAAGGAAAAGAGAATTGAAAGACGGACTAAAAGCTTAATGAAAAGATATGATATAGATGATTTCAAGGAATGCTCTAGCCGTCTTAAAGAGGACATTAAGTTCAGGGAAGCCTATCTCAATCATTTTACAATAAACACTTCTGAATTTTTCCGCAATCCTAAAAACTATGTCTATTTAGAAGAAAAGATCTTATCCCAGCTATTAGAAGATAATAACAAGGTAAATATCTGGAGTGCCCCCTGTTCAAACGGGGCAGAGCCCTATACAATTGCGATTATCCTAGAGGAGATGGGTGTTAAAAACAGCCGATACTATATCTTGGGTTCAGACTTAGATCCCGAAATTCTGGCCGCAGCTAAAAAAGGGTTATACAGTCCCAGTGCTGTCAAAAATGTGCCTGATAAAATTCTTAAAAAATACTTTAAGGAAGTAGATGGGCAGTTTAAGAGATACCAACTTTCTTCTCAAATTTTAAATAAAGTTAACTTTGAACAGAAAGATCTAATCAACGGCAGGTTCAAAAAAGATGATTGGGACCTGATTATCAGCCGCAACTTCTTTATATACCTCACAAAAGAGTACAAAAACCTGATGATAGAAAAGTTTACTAATGTTCTTAAAGATAATAGATACTTCTTTATCGGTAGTACAGAATTTATCTTCGGAAGTGAAAAGTTCAATCTAAAGAAAGAGAACCTATCTTTTTATAAGAAGTTTTCGAATTAAAAACAATTAATAAAATTTTTCTTATCTTTTTAAAATACAGACAAGAAGGAGGGATTGAAGTGACCATTCGTAACTGTAAAAAGTGTGGTAAGATATATCAATATGACGGTGTCCACAAGATATGTCTGGAATGCCGGCGCAAAGAAGAAGAGGACTTTGAGAAAGTGAAGGAATTTTTAAGAGACAATCCCAACTCAGGTATTAATACTGTCAGCCAGGAAACAGGTGTAGAAAAGAAAACAATAATTGAATTCATAAAAAACGATCGGTTGATCGCCGAAGATATTGAAATAGATGTTACAATAAGATGTCAAAGATGTGGGAAGGAGATCAAACACGGGAAATACTGTGAAAATTGTATTTCAGAGTTGAAAGATGAAATTGAAAGTATTAATAAAGAAAAAGAAGACAAAAAGAAAAAAGGATATAGAACTAAGGAAAACATGCATGTAGCTGACCGGTTCAAAGATAATTAAAAAAGTTTGAAAAAGCCCAAAATAATGAGAAATATTGACTATAGTTAAGAATTTCATAGTTAATCTGCTTTAATTGCTATTCATATAATTTAATATATGTAATATATGTCCGATAATTAAAGATGAGAAGTGAGAAAGTTGCCAAACTTTAGCAAAAGGAGTGATTTTTCGTGAAGATTAACAATAATGATATTAACATGAATAAAATCATGAAAGCATACCAGAACATGAACCAGAATAAAAATAAACAAGTAGAGCAGAAAAAAAGAGCTTCTGACCAGGTTAATATTTCAAAAGAAGCCAAAGATATTAAGAAAATGCAGAAGTCCTTAAAGGAAAAACCCGACATCAGGCGCAAAAAAGTCGAAGAGATTAAAAAACAGATCAGCAATGGAACCTATAAGGTTAATCCAGAAAAGATAGCCGAAAAGATTATCTCTGATATAGAAGAGTAGAGGTGTAAAAATGTCCGAAAAACAATTATCCGAATTGGTAGAAATTTTAAAAAAAGAAAATGATATATATAATAATCTTCTTTCGATAGCGGAAGAAAAAAAAGAAACTCTGATCAACAATGAAATCGATACCCTCTTTTCCCATGTCGAAAGTGATAGAGAGCATATCGATGAGATCTCTGACCTGGAAGATAGAAGGTTAGAGCTTATGGAAGATATCAAGAGTGATTTTGATCTTGAGGAGGACCTTTCCTATCGTGAGTTCGTCAGTCAGTTGCCAGAAGAATGGGAAGCTAAATTAAATCCGGTCCGAGCAGAATTACTCGAAACACTTGAGGAGTTTCATGTCTTAAATGAAGAAAACAAGAAACTGATTGAAGAGGCAGTCAGATTTAATAAATTTTCGATCGATTTAATTGTAGATAACTTAAAAAATAATGAAAATACATACCATGATCAAAATAAAAGTTCTCCAAGGTTGTTAGACAAAAGAGGTTAATAAAGATAGGGAGGTAAGCCATCTCATGTTCGATGGAATTCATATTGGATTAAGCGCACTACAAACCCAGAAAAAATCAATAGAGACTACCGGCCATAATATAGCAAATGCCAACAATGAAGATTATTCAAGACAAAGGGTAATTCAAACTGCTAAAGAACCTAATATATTACCGGGCAGTAACTTCATGCAGGGAACCGGGGTCAAGGTTGAAGATATCCGGAGAATCCAGGATCAGTTCATTAACCAGCAGGTAAGGGAAGAGTCCCAGGAATCCGGTTACTGGAAACAGATCCAGCAGGGCATGGAAAGAATTGAATATATCTTTAATGAACCATCTGATTCAGGCCTACAGAGTGCCTTTGATAAATTCTGGAACTCACTCCAGGATTTAAATACCTATCCTAATGATACTTCTACAAGAGCTACCGTGAAAAACCAGGGAATGGTATTGGCAAAAGCCTTTCGGAATATTAACGAACAGATGATGGATTACAAGCGCTCCCTGAATAGCGACCTAGAGAAAAAAGTTAGTGAGATCAATTCAATTGCCGATAGAATCAGTAGGTACAACAAACAGATCACATCAGCCTTAGCGAGTAATAATACTCCTAATGACTTATTAGATAAAAGAGAAGCCTTATTCAATGAATTAAATGAGCTGGCAGCCGTAAAGGGTAAAACTGATCAAGTAGGTAATCTCAACATTACCATAGATGGTAAAAAGCTAGTCAGTAAGTTTGATACCAATAAATTAGAAACAGTGCAAAACGGTACATATGAAGATAAAGTAGTCTTAGATATTAATGGAAATAATGTAGATGTTAAACCAGAAACCGGTGAGATAAGGGGTATCATGGATGTCAGAGACCAGGAGATATCCAGTTATTTAGATACCTTAGATGATATAGCCGAAAACTTTGCTACTAAGTTCAATAAAAAACACAGCAACGGATTTGACTTAAATGGCAATACAGGCAACCAGTTCTTTGAGTTAAACAGCAGTTACTCCAGACCATCAAGAGCCATTCAAGTAGATTCTGCTATAAAAGCAGACGGCGGTATAAATAAGATTGCAGCAGGTAATTATAGTGAAAATCCTGGTGTTGCTTCAGTCGAAAAAGATTCTACTTTAGGCACCATAGATAAATCAAAGTATTATAAAGTAGCAGTTTCAAAGTCCGGTGACCAATATCAATATGAACTTTTTGAAAAGGTTGCTGGTGATACAAGTTTTAGTACAACTGGTATTTCAGGTAGCTTAGATATCGATACTGCAGAGAGTAATCCTGTTGATGTAAATAATGAAGGATTTAAATTTACGGTAAATGGAACCGGTGATACTATAATAAACTTCAATACCAACCAGGGCAATGGAAATAACGCTGCTTCACTGGCCAAGTCCATAAACCAGGATGAAGTATTAAACAAAGCTACAGTTACTGATAACTATAAAGCCCTGATATCTACAGTTGGAGTGAATGCCCAGAGAGCTGATCAGATGAAAACAAGTCAAGGAGACCTGGTGGAACAGCTTGAGAATATTAAGAAGAGTGTTTCGGGTGTTTCGTTAGATGAAGAGATGGCCAATATGATTAAATACCAGCAGGCCTATAACGCAGCCGCAAAGTTAATTACAAAGACAGATGAAATGCTGGATAGTCTAATGTCAATGGTTAGATAGGAGTGAAAGTATGAGAATTACAGACAGTATGATGGTAGGAAATATGCTTAAAAACTTACAAAATAATAGGGCTAACCTAGATAAATTAAACCAGCAGTTATCTTCAGGCAGGAAGTTCAGTAATCCCTCTGATGATCCCGTTGGAGTCACTACCAGTATGGGTTTTCATACTAAGATGAACAACTACGAACAGTATCAAAAAGATGTTAATAATGCCAAAAGCTGGTTAGAATCAACTGAGAACTCCCTAAGTGATGCCAACAAAGTATTACAAAGGACAAGTGAATTAGCTGTATATGGAGCTAATGATACATTAAATCCTGATGATAGAAAGAACATGGCAGAAGAAGTAAAAGAACTTAGGAATGAATTGATCAGTATTGCAAACAACAAATTGGGCCAAGATTATTTATTTGCTGGCCAGGCAACCGGCACAAAGCCCATTGAAGTAAATAATAGTTATGATAGTACAGATCCAAATAGTGAATATGTTAATTACGAAGGTGACTATAATAAGATCTTAAGAAAAATTAGCGATGATAATAATATGAAGGTAAATGTAAATGCCGATAAAGTATTCAAACAAAATATTGAAACTATAAATAATTTATATGAAGACTTAAAAGCCGGCAAAGGTGGAGATACAATCTCTTCATATACTTCTAAACTGCAGGATGGGATGACCAATAATACAGGCACAAGAGCAGAAGTAGGAGCCAAAATAAATAGATTGGATCTAATTACAAATAGACTGGATGATGAACTCTTAAATACCAAGAAATTAAATTCTAAAAATGAGGATATAGATCTTGCCAAAGTAGTGACTGACTTAAAGATGAGTGAAAATGTCTATAGAGCTTCTTTATCATCGGCAGCCAGAGTTATTCAACCTTCCTTAGTGGACTTTTTAAAGTAATATCTTAAAGATTATTTGCGAGGTGTAAAAAGTGGAAATATTAACCAGGGATTTTGGAAAAGTAAATATCGATCAGGATAAAATAATTGAATTCCCAGATGGGATACCGGGCTTTAAAGATGAACAAGAATTTGTCTTATTACCTTTAGACGAAGATTCTCTTTTTGTAATAATGCAGTCTGTTAATACCCCAGAACTTGCCTTTATTACTATCGAATCTAGAAATATTATTAAGGACTATGAGTTTGTTATTTCAGAAAAAACAGAAGAATTATTACAGATTGAAGGTATTGAAGACATTATATTACTCAATATCGTTAACCTAAAAGAAAAAGTAGAAGATATGACTATTAACTTAGCAGCTCCCTTAGTAATTAATATCAATGAAAACCTGGGTAAACAGATTATTCTTGATGACAGCAAATATCCAGTGAAGTACAAATTAGAAAATAAAGAAGCAAAAGAGATGATGTCCTAATGCTTATCCTAACCAGAAAAGAAAATGAAAAAATCTTAATAGATGAAGATATTGAAATATCTGTTGTTGAGATCAAGGGTAATAAAGTAAAAATAGGTATTGAAGCCCCAGATGAAGTAGAGATCTTAAGAGAAGAAGTATATGAATCAGTTAAAGAAGAAAATATCGAAGCTACCAAAGAGAGAAAAGTTAACTTAGATAAACTAAAAAAGTTTGGTAAAAATTCAAATAATAGTAAAAAATAGAGCATATAGGAGTAATTAGCAGCAAAATTAAAGGAAACCAAAGATAAGACAGTTTAAATTCCCTAGAACGTTATTATCAAGATGTCTATTGAGTTAATTAAATTAGGGATAATCCGATAATATAATTAGAAGATAAACAAAGTATTTAGTAATGATTATAGGCCTGAATTTATCAGCCCTATAATGGTTACTAAAGCTCATCAACTTGAGTATGGGCGGCCGACATATAAGAGAAGATGAGTTCAAAACCAAATAAAATCCTTTTTAACAGACAAGGATGTCTGAGATTAAAAAGGAAAATCAAATTAAAATCATCAAGGAGGATGATTAACTAATGAGAATTAATACGAATATAGCTGCATTAAATTCATATAATCAGCTAAAAAACACACAGAATAATCTAAGTAAATCTTTAGAAAGATTATCTTCAGGTAAAAGAATAAATGGTGCTGCGGACGATGCTGCAGGTTTAGCTATTAGTGAAAAAATGAATGCTCAGGTTAGAGGACTTGGTCAGGCTCAAAGGAATGCGCAAGATGGTATTTCAATGGTTCAAACAGCTGAAGGGGCTCTTAAAGAATCTCATTCAATTTTACAAAGAATGAGAGAGTTAGCAGTTCAGTCAGCTAATGATACCAATACTGAAGCTGATAGAGCTGAAATTCAAAAAGAGGTTGATCAATTAGCAGGTGAACTTTCAAGAATTTCAAACACTACAGAATTTAATACACAAACCCTACTTAATGGGGCAGTTCAAGAGGGTTCCGAAGGTGAAGCTATTTTTCAAATTGGAGCAAATGAAAATCAAAATTTGAGTATTTCAATGGGAGCAATGGATGCAGCCACTCTAGGTGTGGCTGAAGATGTTAATTCAGTTAGTGCACAAGTAGACACTTCTACAGCTATTAAAGGTGCAGATATGGATGGTGCTGCTACACTTACCGAAGGTACTTATACTGTGGAATTTGATTCTGCTACCACTGATGCATATTTAAAAGACTCTGATGATAATACAATAGCAACTACTACCTATTCAACTACTACTGCCGAGGAATTAACTTTTTCTACAGATGATGGTGATTTAAATATTAGTAAAGATAATACTGCTGTTCAGGGTAGTTCTTTTGATGTAACAATAGGCGCTAGTGGAGGAGATTTATCTGAAAGTAATAATGATATTGATTTATCTGGTGTTCAATTAAGTTCAAGTGATTCTCTTAAAGAAGGCACCTATAAGTTAGATTATGATGATAGTTCAGCAGGTAGTGAAGTATTACAATTAAAAAATAGTGAAGATGAAGTGCTAGGTACTTACTCTGGTGCTTTAAGTTCTAGTGGAACTGCTGAAATTTCTTTGGATAGTGGGGATGGCTCTGTAACAGTTAGTGTGGCTTCTACATTTACAGCTCCAAGTGCTGCATCTACTATTTCAGAATTTACAGTTACACAGAGTGATTATGAATCAGGTACTTCTACAGCTGCAGCTGATTCAGATTCCGATGGGAAAATTGATACTAGTGCAACTGTAGCAAAAGGCATTGATGTTCGTACTCAAACTAATGCTAATGACGCCATTCAAGTGCTTGATGATGCTATAGCCTCTGTTTCCCAAGAACGTTCTAAATTGGGTGCATATCAAAATAGATTAGAACATACAATAAACAATCTTAATACGGCTCAAGAAAACTTAACAGCTGCTGAATCAAGAATCTCCGATGTAGACATGGCTAAAGAAATGATGAGCTTTACTAAATCTCAAATTCTTAGCCAGGCTGGTACAGCAATGATGGCACAAGCTAATCAACTACCACAAGGCGTACTTCAATTACTAGGTTAATATAGATAAATAACTAAATATAAATTATAAAATCAAAGCCGGCCGGCTCATGTCGGCTGGCTTATTTTCTTATTA
>CAZGMM010000055.1:0-15931 GCA_964526845.1 uncultured Halanaerobiales bacterium
TCAATTACTTCATCAAAGTCAGGGACCTCATCAATTTCATATTCTTTAGCCCAGACAACCTCTCCTTCAGGGTTTAAAAGAAGATTTACTCTGCCTGAGATGTTCTCTTCTTCAATAAAGACATCCATTATTTTAGATGCATATCCCAGGGGATTAAAGTCTGATAGTATTTTTAATTTTTCAAGTCCTAAATCCTCTGCCCAAGCTTTTTTACTTGGAACTGGATCTATACTGATACCAAAGGGTACTGTGTTAAGTTCTTCAAACTGTTCATATCTTTCTTCAATAGCTTTCATTTGTTTTTTGCATACACTGGTCCAGGCTAGAGGATGAAAGGATAATAACTTATACTTATCGTCATAATCACTGATCGAAACATCATTTCCATTCTGATCGGGAAGAGTAAAACCATTCGGATTTTTACCTTTTTTAATAACCATAAGTTAATACCTCCTTAGAAAGTTCAGTCTGTTTTATAATACTCATACTGTCCTTTGTATGCTTCTCCTTTAAACCTATTTCTTAACTCATCTAGTTCTTTATCTGAATAAGGTTTGAAGTTTCTTACTATATCAAGGTTCTGATCTAATACTTCAAAAGAATCGATACCGCTAACTAAGGTACTTATCGGCATTGATAATGAATATCTAATCGCCTCTTCTACTTTGATATCTGTTTTAAAGATATGACCGCTGGCCAAACTTTTCATACCTATTACTCCCATATTTCTTTCATTGGCCTGGGGTATGATTTGATTTTGAAAACTTCTGTAATGGTAATCTAAAACATTGACCGGTAGTTGGACTGTATCCCAGTCAAAATCTAAATCAAGCATCTGTTGGTGTAGTAAGGGATATCGATGGCCAGTGAAACCTATATACCTTATTTTCCCTTCCTTTTTAGCCTTTAATGCAGCCTCTAGAACTCCTTCTTTATCTATTTTGGCAGGCTCTCCGATATTAATTATTTCATGTAACTGTAGGAGATCGATATAATCGGTCTGCAACCTTTTTAAACTATCTTCTAACTGTTTATTAAACCTTTCCTTGGTACGGCCGTGGTTTTTTGTCATTACAAAGGCCTTTTTACGATAACCATCTTTTAAGGCCTTCCCCATTAATTTTTCACTTAAACCCTGGTGGTAACACCAGGCATTATCCATAAATGTAATCCCTTGATCAATAGCTCTTCGGATTAACTTCACGGATTTCTCTTTATCCATCTTTCCGATATGATAACCACCAAGACCTAATATCGATACTTCTTCTCCCGTTTTACCTAATGTTCGGGTGGGAATACCATTTTTACTCATTCAGATCACCTCTCAATTAATTTTTTTCCATCTTTAAGAGTTTTGCATTAATAGCAACAATCACAGTACTTAAGGACATTAGAATTGCTCCCATAGCAGGTGAAATCATTATTCCATATCCTGCTAATACACCAGCTGCTAAAGGAATCGCGATGGCATTATAACCGGTTGCCCAAAATAGGTTTTGTATAATTTTTTTGAAAGTAGCTTTACCGAACTCTATCAGGTTTAATACATCAGCGGGATCGCTTTCCACCAAGATGATATCGGCAGTTTCTGCCGCTACATCTGTACCGGAACCAATTGCTATGCCAACATCAGCATTTGCTAAAGCAGGGGCATCATTAACTCCATCACCTGTCATAGCTACAAATTCTTTTTCACCTTTAAATTCTTTTATTTTTTCCTGTTTTTCATGTGGCAATACACCTGCTATATAACCATCAAGACCTAATTCATTTGATACATATTGAGCTGTCTGTTCATTATCTCCGGTTAACATCCAGACCTTTATGCCTTTACTTTGCAGGTTCTTAATAGTTTCTTTTGATGATTCTCTAATTTTATCAGAGAGTATAATTGAACCAATTACCTGCTCATTTTTAAGAACAAATGTAATTGTGAAAGGTCCAGTTTTTTTATTGAATTGATTTGGTATCTCTATACCATTCTCTTCTAGATAACCGGGGCTTACTACTTTATATCCTGTTTCATTTATAATACCCTGAACACCTTTACCCTTTATATTTTCAAAATCTATTACTTTTCTAAGTTCTATTTCTTCTCTTCCAGCTTCTTTTTCGATACCTCTTGCAATGGGATGTTCTGAATTTTGCTCAAGTGAAGCTGCATAAGATAGAAGTTGATTTTTATCCCACTTTTCATCAAAAACCTGAATTTCATTTACTCCGAATTCACCCTCGGTTAAGGTACCTGTTTTATCAAATACTATAGTAGTTATTTTCCTGGCATTTTCAAAAGCTGTCCTATTTCTTATTAAAAGCCCATTTTGGGCTGAAATAGTGGTAGAAACTGCTACCACTAGTGGAATAGCCAGTCCTAAAGCATGAGGACAAGTTATTACCATAACCGTGGCCATCCGTTCAATAGCAAAAGCTAAGTCGCGGCCGGCGATAAGCCAACCTGATAGTGTTATTACTCCTACAGAGATTGCAATCAGTGTAAGATAAAAAGCAGCTTTATCTGCTATTCCCTGAGTTTTAGATTTCGCTTTTTGGGCTTCTTCTACTAAATTTATTACCTGGGATAAATAGCTGTCATCACCGGCTTTTTTAATTGAAACTTCCAGGGAACTATCTCCATTAATTGAACCACCGATGACTTCTTCGCCTTCACTTTTTTCAACCGGTTCTGATTCCCCGGTTAACATCGATTCATTAATATAACTAAAACCATCGACTATTTCTCCATCAGCCGGTATCTTTTCTCCCGGCCTAATTAATATTTTATCTCCTACATTTAATTCTTTTATCGGAACATCTTTAACCTCATCGCCTTCAATTTTATGAGCCGTGTCCGGCATTAAGCGGGCTAACTCTTCTAAAGCCCGTGAGGCACTCATCACTGAACGCATCTCTATCCAGTGACCTAAGAGCATAATCACTATTAAGGTTGCTAGTTCCCAGAAAAAGAACCTACCTGCTAGTCCAAATACTACCGCACTACTGTATATATATGCTACCGAAATTGCTAAGGCAATTAAGGTCATCATACCAGGTTGTTTATCACTAAGTTCATCATATAGTCCTTTTAAAAAGGGCCAACCTCCATAAAAGAATATGAAGGTTGAAAGGATAAATAATATATAGTTACTACCGGTAAACTTAAACTCGATATTTAAAAATGATTGGATCATAGGAGAAAGAACTAAAATTGGTATTGTGACTACTAAAGAAATATAGAACCTCTTTTTGAAGTCCCGTACCATCTTTTTATGATGATTATTCTCTTCAGTTTTCATTAATTAACAACCTCCAATGTCAATCCTGTTTTTAATGTATCAATTCCGACTTTTTTTATCAAGTTTATGTTTTACAAATCTTTAGATCGAAAGTTACTTTAAAATTATTATCTTTAATTATTAATTGCGTCTTTGATAGTTTGAATTTGCTCAGGATAGATTGGAGATAGATAGGAGTTGTCTAATATTTCTACCATCTCTTCCGAAGTTATAAATCCAGATCGATAAGCATTTAGTTTAGCTGCTATATGAGAATCTATTAATGCTTCTTCATTATCAAATAGGGAAAGTGTTTTTTGATATAGTTGATTACTGGTTCTCAGCTGGTATTTTTGATGGTAGTTTTCTGCTATATAGAACTCTTCTAATTCTTCTGGACTGAAAAAGAGATTATCGGCTTCTTTTCTTTTTTGGGCTAATTCTTTAATATACTCTTCTTGCTGCTCATTTGCATAAAATACAATATATCTATACTGGCCTGTCGTTGTTCTAACATTTGTACTGGTAATTTCAATATAATGATCAACTAAATCCTGATAACTTATTTTTTGTGGGTCAAATATTACCTTGGCTGTTTCAGCATGGTCTCCTATATTATTATAAGTAGGGTTATCAGTTGTTCCACCTGCATAACCAACATAAGTGTGTACAACACCGTCTAAGGCTCCAAACTGAGCCTCTACACCCCAGAATCAGCCATGGGCGAAATAGGCGTATTGATAAAACTTCATTGCAGCTGAGTTAATACAGTATCTAAGCCCAGTTGGTTCGGGTCCATCTTCAAATAGGTGACCTAGATGACCACCACAGCGGGCGCAGATAACCTCTGTTCTCTGCATACCTAAGCTATTATCAGGTCTTGTAACCACTGACTGGTCTGAGTAAACATCATAATAGCTGGGCCAGCCACTGCCTGATTCATACTTGTGATCTGAACTAAATAAAAAGTTACCGCAGGCTGCACAAACATATAAGCCCTCTTCTTTATTCCTATAATATTTGTTATTAAAAGCCGGTTCAGTTCCACTATTTTTTAATATATTATATTGGCCGCCAGACAATTTCTCCTGCCAAAAATCATCGAATAATTCTATCGGGTACTTACCATCAACTTTAATTGCCGAAACGGTCGGACTTAACATCATTAACAACAATAAACACAAGGATATTAAAACAATATAATTATTGTTCAGCATTTTTTTTACTCCTTTTCTTTTTGGGATTCTTCCGCATCTTCCATTTCTTTCATTATTTCTTTAACCTTTTTTTCTTCCCACTTTTTGTCTAAAAATTTACCAATGCCAAAGACTTGAATCCAGTGAACTGCCAGTCCAATTCCCCAACCAATCAAGACCCAGTAAAACCAGTATGTTCCAGGTGATACTATATAATTGATAAGAAATATACCAATATTAACAACTACATATACCAATAAATGGCCGTAAAAATCTTTTATTTCTTTAACTCTTTCCTTCGCTTTTTTGAACCTTTCATCTTCATTCATGACAACCGCCTCCTTCTTTTATTCCTATAGTAATAGTTTCTTTTATTATTAATAAAATCCTTTATTTTTTAAATTTATTAAATATTTGTAAAAAAAAGGTGTTTTTAATTATCTTAAGAATATTAATATTACAAGGATATTATTATGTGAGAGGTGATGTTCATGAAGATAAGAGACTTTCAATTTGATAAAGATTTTGAAAAGGTTTTTTATATCTGGCGGGAAGTCGGCTGGATAAATGATGAAGAAAGAAAAAGAGAAGCCTTAAAATACTTTGTTAAAGCAGGCAAGGGAAAGGTAACTGAATTAAATAATGAAGTAGAGGGATATGTTAACTCGACCCCCGGTTATTATCAATATCTTGATAAACAGTTCGATCTGCAAGCTCTAAGTGCTGTTACTATTAGTAGAGTCGCTAGAAAGCAGGGGATCGGAACCAATGCTACGGCGGAAGCTATTGCAGAAGCAGCTGCCTCTGGTGCCCATATCTCAGCCTTAGGTATGTTCGAACAGGGTTTTTATGATAAATTGGGTTATGGGACAGGTAGTTATGAACACCTTATTAGTTTTGACCCCGCTCATTTAGATATACCCGGTAAAGCTCCTATTCCTTCCAGAATCAAAGTGAAAGATTATAAAAAGGTACATCAATCCAAATCAGAACGAACAAAAAGACACGGCTACTGTACTCTTTTGCCCCCGGAAATAACGAGAGCAGAAATGTTTTTCGGACATAAAGAACCATTCGGCTTAGGATATAAAGATAACAAGGGTAATATTACACACCATATTTGGGTCCTTCCCAATGAAGAACTACACGGCCCTTATTTTATTAGATGGATGACTTTTAATACCTTAGAACAGTTCTTTGATTTGATGAATTTAATTAAAAATCTAGGTGACCAGATCCATTTAGTTAAAATCTGGGAACCAGCTGGAATACAATTTCAAAATCTGATAAAAAAACCGATAAAAGACTTCCATGTAACTAAAAATAGTGATTATCAGGTAATTAATAAAGCAGTAGCATATTGGCAAATTAGAATTTTAGATCTGGATAGTTGTATCAATAATACTTCTTTACAGGGAGAACCCGTTGAATTCAATTTAGATTTAAAAGATCCCATTGAAAAATATTTAGATGAAAATTCACCCTGGCAGGGTTTATCAAACCAATATACTTTGAAACTAGGTGAAAATTCAGCTATTAAGAAAGGTACTAATGTGGAACTGCCAACACTGAAGACAGATATAAATACCTTTACAAGAATGTGGATTGGGGCAGTTAGACCGAACCTCTTACCATATACAAACTCCTTTGAAGCACCGCCAGAATTAATTGATAAATTAGATCGGTTATTTCTAACTCTCCCTACACCCAAAATTGACTGGGATTTTTAAATTAAATAAGAAATACTAATTTTAGAGTTCTGTTTAACAGGACTCTTTTTTTATTTGACAAAATAATTTTTTTATTTTAAAATATAGTAAGTACTTACTCACTTAGGGAGGTGTTTTCTTGAAAAAGTCCGAAAAAACTAAACATAAAATACTAAATGTAACCATTAACTTAATTGCTGAAAAGGGCTATGCTTCTACTTCTACTCGAGAAATTGCCCAGGCAGCTGATGTTTCAGAAGCCACTATCTTTAAGTACTATGATAGTAAAGACAACCTCTTAAAAACTATAGTGATCAATACAATTGAAAAACTTTTTGCCAGTTCCTCAGAAGAAAAAATACTTGAAATTATTAATAATAATATAGATAAAGAACCCAAATTATTATTAAAATCATTATTAAAAGAACGTTTAAATTTTTTTGGCAGTCATGAAAATGAAATAAAGGTAGTATTTCAGGAATTATTAATTAACAAAAAGGTGCAAAAATATTTTAAAGAAGAAATTTGGTCTAAGATGGTAGAGTTTTCAGATGAGATTTATAAACAAATTGAAAATAAAACAAAATTAAAAGACAATATTGATAATTACGTGTTTAGAAAAGCTATATTTGGTATGGTTTTCTTTACCGTCTTGTTTGAAGAATTATTAGAAGAAGATCATAAAATTGATAACAATAAACAGGCAGACATAATCTCGGAAATTATTTTTGATGGCATTACTTCCGAGAAATAATTTAGATTTTATTTCAGTTGAAAGGAGCTGTTTTTTTAATGAAATCTTACAGGAAAAAGAATAATAACAAAATAAAATACTTTTTTATGATTTCGCATGGATTACCCTATAGTATAACTATTTTGATTATGTTAATATCAAATTCTCTTTATATAGATAATTCACTGTTGGGCAATATAATCTATGTAAGCATGTTAAGCCCTTTATTCGCCGCTCTATTCATAATATTTTATTTTTATGATTTAAATGAAAAAACAGATTTTTTGAAAAGTATATTTGATTTTAAACGAATTAATTTTTTCTGGTATCTATTTATTATATTATTCCCCATTTTGACTAGACTTTCTGGCTCTTTCCTTTCTTATATATTTACAGCCAATAACTTTCAGTTTTACATCTCTCCTGAAATGACAGTAGGGTATGGATTTTTTCTTCTTTTTTTCGGACCCATCCATGAAGAATTGGGTTGGCGGGGAGTTGCTTTTCCAGAATTATTAAGAAAATTTAGTTTTAATAAATCTTCATTATTTCTAGGGTTCATGTGGGCTATCTGGCATCTACCTCTGTTTTTTATTGAAGGTACTTATCAACATCAATTGGGTTTATTCACTATACCTTTTTGGAACTTTATGATTTTATCAATTTTTACTTCCGTAATTTATGGATTGATCTACATTAAAACTAATGGCAGTATATTAGCCGTAATTATATTTCATTATATTGGTAATCTTAGTGGAGAAACTTTCGTTTTAACAGCTAATGCAGACGTTTTTTCAACCATATTAAGAATAATAATTGCTATAATAATTTTATATTATTTTTCAAATAAACAAATTAAAAATTTTACTTACAGATAATTTTTTTAAAAAAGAACATTCTGGAGGTACTATTGATGAAAAAATATGTTGAATTCATTAAAGATAACCGTAAGAAATTAATAGTTTTATTTGTCCTAATAAATATTTTAGCTATAATAGGTCTATTTCAAATTAACATAAATCCAGACTTCAATATCTTTATGCCCAAAAAATCAAAATACAAAACCACACTTGATGAAATGAATAAAATGTTTTCTAACTCCGAACAAATTACATACCTAATAGAAAGTAATTATTCAGAAGTAAATCTAGAAAATATAAAGAAATTTAGATCTTTTCAATCCTTTTTAGAATCAAATGAAAATATTAAATATGTTAATGGACCTACCCCCGCTGAAATACCAGGCGGAAGACAAACAATAAATTTAAATAATATTAGTAAAGAAAACGTTGGTTTTCTTCAGGAACATTATCAAGGTATGGGACAGCTATCAAGTATACATAAAAAAGGAAATAAACTTTATGCTACTTTTTCACTTTTCCCTACGAATGATTTTAGTGGAAATGATTTAAACCAAATCGAAAATTATTTAAAAGAAAATAATATAAAGTACTTTGCTTCCGGCGACCTCTATATGCAGAAAAAAATCATCGATTATATCTTATTAATTTTACTTTTTATTCCACCAACCGCCCTTATCCTTATCCTGTTTGTATTTAAAACCCAGATGGGCAACTTTAAAGCAACCTTCTTTTCCGTCCTACCGGCCGGTATTGCTGCCCTCTGGACCTTAGGTATAGTCGGGTGGTCGGGCTTAGAGGTTTCCATAATAACTGTATTGGCACCAATATTTACGATTGTAATTGGTAGTGCTGATGGGCTGCATTTTGTTTCTCACCTCCAGGAGTCTTTAAAAGAAGGTGAAGATAAAATTGCAAGTATCATAAAAACATTAAAAATGGTTGGTATCCCGATGATAATAACTACAGTTACTTCTATGGTCGGATTTTTATCACTTTTGGTTATGAACACCCAGGCTATTTATGACCTTGCCTTTTTTGCCTCACTTGGCATATTTTTAGCCGGAATTGCCACCTGGTTCGTGCTGCCTTTAATCCTATCTGGAAATATTGATGTCCCCTATAATATAAAAAGTAAAAAATTATTCACCTCAATCATAAAAAGATCCTGGGGAAAAACTAGTATAGCAATTTTAATTTTATTACTACTAATTGCTGCTTTTGGAATCCAACACATCAAAACTGAATTCAATATGCCTATGGTTTATAGAGACTTTACCTCTGTCCATAATAGCTTTGAAAAAATCAAAGAAATAACAGGAGGCAGTTTACCACTTTATCTTTTAATCAATACCGAAGAAAACCCACTTGAAAAAAAATATGCCCAATCAATTCTAAATATCCAAAAAGATCTAGAAAATGAAAATTTAGCAGCAAAAACCATGAGTGTTTATGATATATATTCCCTGATTTACAGCAACTTTATAAATACTGAAAAAAGAGAATATCCCAATATGACGAGAATTAAGATGATAAACCGGATGGCTTTTTCGGAAGATGGATATAATCCAACTCAGCAGTTTATAAACCAGGCTGAAAATTATACCAGGGTGTTCATCTTCCCTGAAAACTTGCAAAATAGAACATTAGAAGAAATTTCAAACTTTATAGAAAATAAAAAAGAAGAATTTGAGGGAATGAATATGAACTTAACCGGGGTCCAGTATTTAATGCATGACCTTAATCAAAATATGTTGAATAATCAAAAAAATACACTTATTCTGGCCTTTATTTTAGTGTTTTTCCTACTCCTGATTTCACTTAGAAAAATAATTCCCTCTATTATTTCAATATTGCCGATTGGTTTTACAGTCATTATCCTTTTCGGATTTTTAGGTATAAGTAATATATCATTAAATCTCTTCACAGCTACCATTTTCAGTATTACGATTGGAGTTGGTATTGATTATGCTGTTCATTTTACTTCGGTCTGGATGAGTTTTAAAAAACAGGGATATGACACTCAAGAGGCAGTGGATAAGGCTTATGACTATACCTCAAGGCCGATCATGGCCAATGCCTTTGGCTTATCATTAGGTTTAAGTGCTTTATTATTGTCACCCTTAAGAATCCATCTTTATGTCTCATCTTTAATGTGGGTTTCAATGATCTCGGGCGTGTTTTTAAGCCTGTCATTCTTGCCCACCATTCTTAAAAAAATTAAATAAGCAGGTTAAACCAAAATTTTATCTAAATTATATATTAGATAAAACTTTAGGAATTTATAATTAAGGGAGGGAAACTATAAATGAATATTGAGTTAAAAAAAGTTGAACTACCGAGCGGAGAAACTTTAGGTTATAGGAAAAGAGCCGGAGGCAATAAATTGCTTCTCTTGTTACACGGGAATATGACCTCATCTAAACACTGGGACCTCTTTTTAGAAAATTTTAATGAAGAATATACATTAATTGCTCCCGACATGCGGGGTTTTGGGATCTCAACCTATAATAATCCCATCGATTCAATAGAAGATTTTGCAAATGATTTAGAATTATTTGTTGATGAACTTAATTTAGAAGAATTCAGTTTGATGGGTTGGTCGACCGGTGGCTGTACAGCCATGAAATATACTGCCAATAATCAGGAAAAAGTTAATAAATTAATACTCTTAGAATCGATCAGTTCACGAGGCAACCCGCTTTTTGAACTAGATGAAGAAGGTAATATAATACCAGAAAAACGGATAGCCACAATGGAAGCAGTTGCTAATGATGAACACAATATTAAGCCTACTCTCAATGCTATTGAAAATAAGAATAAAGCCTTTATGAAAAGTGTCTGGAACACTTTAATCTATAATAATAACAAACCATCCGAAGAAAGATATGACGAATATCTTGAAGATATGTTTACACAAAGAAATTTAGTGGAAGTCTACCATGCTTTAAACCACTTTAATATCAGTGATAAACACAATGGACTTGAAGAGGGAACTGGGGAGGCCGCACAAATAACAATACCAACTCTCATCCTTTACGGGGAAAACGATAACATAATCCCAGCCAATATGCCGGATGAAATAGTAGAAGATATTGGTGATAATGCCGAGTTAAAAATATTAAAAAATTCTGGACATTCCCCCCTCGTCGATGACCTAAAACAATTAAGGGAAAAGGTAAATCAATTCCTCGAAAAATAATTTTCATCTGTAAATAATTAATCTCCCATTATCTATGGGAGATTAGCTTTTTTAATTCTAATATTTTTATTTGCCGGCTACAATAAAAAATCTGTGCTCTGAAACTTCAAAATAATTATTGGACTGAATAACCTTATGTATTTCTTTTAATTTAGGTTTAAAACTCTCAACGGTAAAATTATCGACCTGCCAGGGAACTGCTTTTAGATAATATATCAGGGCACCGATATCATAAAATCTTAACTTCGGAAACTCTTCAAAAGATTTAATTAATTTAAACCTATTCTTTTTTAATTGCTGTTTTGCAAAATCTAGATTCCAAGTTCCCAGGCCCATATCTACTTTGACTCCTAAAGCCCTGTTAATACCTAAGCAGTTCTCACTACCCACCTGTTGGGTGATGAAAAAACCGTCATTTTTTATTACTCTTTTTACTTCCTCCACCGAATAAGACTCATGTCTATTAATTATTAAATCAAAATAATCATCCGCGAACTTCAAAACATCATTTTCTACTTTAACAACTTCAACACCTAAGGGATTTAATTTTTTTCTTGCAATAAGGTATATTTGGTTCATAACCTTCTGTCGCATAGGTATTAGGAGGGAGCTTTATAAATTTAGATAGAAATTTTCCCCCACCGGTTCCCATGTCTAACAGAGTATTAACTTCATTTTGACATATGTATTTCGATACTTCCGAAAAATAACTCCAGGATAAGGGAGAACTTACCATACGATCTGTATCGGTTAACTCCGAAAAATCCCAACCAGTAAAATTCTTTTTGGTATTTTCTATATAGAAATCAAATAGATTATTATCACCCATGTATAGCTCTTTCCTTTCTTAAAATAGCCCATAGATTAGATGCCAGACAATATCGGCCCAAAAATGAATTCCCATAGCGGCCAGAATACCATACTTTTTGAAATAGTAAGCAGCTGGAAAGGAAATTAAGCTATTTAATAGAAAAATTTCTAAAATCAATATCCAGGATAGATTAATTACTTTCTCTACATTGGCTAAATACATTAAGGAAGGTAAATGAGCACCGGCAAAAGCTATAGCAGAAAAAGTTGCCACTATCCAAAAAACTATTTTTCTATATTTCCCTTTTAAAATCACTGAAGAAATAAGCCAAACCCAGAACGGGATAAAAAACAACCTGAATATAATCTCTTCCCCGATACCGGCTGATAAAGAAGCAAAGAAGGAAGTTGGAAAAGGTGGATGCACAAGTTTCCCAATCCCATTAAAAAAGCTAAATATATAATCAAAGAATATTAATAAAATTCCAGCTATTATACCATAAATAGCTGGAAGTAGAAAACGCTGCTTAATATTTACATTTTGGTCCCAAAGTTCTGGAAACCCCAAGTTTAAAGATAGCCTTAAACCTATGTAACCTAAACCGCCGTATAGCACTAACATTATTAGAGCATTAACTAAGGCTACTACCCCTTTACTGGCAGGCAGCTGTTGTTGAATATCAACAATATTACCCTGAGGTAAATAGACAGATATCACAGCAGATATAGTTAAAATAATGATCAATAAGGTATATACCTTGAGTGATTTTTTGCTCAATACGTTCACCCCATAGTAGTTTTAAGTTAGAATCTATAGCGGCTAGAAGTTTGAACCCTTCCCCTCATAAATAATCTAACAATTAAGAGAGAAACTGGCATAGTGATTAACCATTGAATAATGGGAGTTAAACCGACATCTGTACCAATCAATAAGGGCATACTATTAGAATAGCCCCATCTCCCCAAATATAAGGCATTTACTTCCACATAAAAGCTTACAAAAAGAGCAAATAATAAAATTATAAAGGTGTCTTTAACATCCCAGTTCGCAAACCATTTCCATTCAAAATTTACAATTGAGACAAAAATATATAATAATAAAGTTACTCCTATATCCAGGATTATTCTACCAATCAGTAGATTATAATGCTCAAATGAAGCCTCACCGTTGATGGTATAAAAGATGCCACACTGGCCATATTCCCAAAGTCCATTTAATACTGCAGATACAATAATTAATATGAATAAAAAAAGTAGTAACTTTTTCAATATGAAATCCTCCCTAGGGTAAGTTTTATATTTCTATATTAATATAATTATAGAAGAATCCCCTATCTCCTTTATGAAATT
The DNA here is from genome assembly GCA_964526845.1 of uncultured Halanaerobiales bacterium. GTDB lineage: Bacteria > Bacillota > Halanaerobiia > Halanaerobiales > M55B127 > M55B127. The sequence goes on from CAZGMM010000055.1 coordinate 13,133, forward strand.
ATATTACAATTCATTAATTTTAAACCCAGTGAGCTGATTAAGAATATTTTGAGGCAAAGTAATCGATAATTACACCATAGCCGATCCCGGCCAAAAAGCCCGGCCAGTCTCTAAAAGCAGTAGATAAAAAGAAAGCTGTTGTTACTAAAGTACCTAAAATTAGACCTCTTAATATATGCCTATCCTTCATCCAGTTACCGGCAAAGCCAATTAATAACCCCATAATAATCCTATTATACCACATGGCAAAGAGATATAATCCATTACCGGCATAACCCTGACGGTAACCGACCCCTATTATGCAGAAAATTCCCAAGATAGCTCCAACACCTACGGCTATTTTTAATCTTTTTGTAAGCATAATAATACCTCCATTGATTTGATTTATTTTAACCTCTGCTTTCTTATTTCTCTAATTTGATATAGTATCCTTTATTATTATTTATTTAATTTTTGTAACTCTTTTTCTAATTCAGTTACCCTATCTTTTAATTTACTAGCCTGTGATAAGGCTGATAAAGCAAATACAAAGGCCGGCAAAGCTAAAAAACCAACAAATTCCATTTTCCCCACCTTCTTTCTTAATAGTCAGAACTCCTTGCCCATTTAAAAAGTTCTTTTAAATTGGCATTTTTCCCATACATTAGCATACCCACTCTAAAGATCTTAGCAGCAAGTTTAATAAATAGATAATTGGCAACAGCTAATAAAACCATAACTCCCAAAATCTCTATTAAGGGAGGGTTAGAGAAACCCATCCTTATAAGCATAGTCGTGGCCGAAGTAACGGGAATATATGTAAAAATATAACTTAAAAGACCTTCTGGGTTATTTATTATCAAACTAGAAAAATACAAAGGGATCATGGGAATCATTACCATAAAACCCGTTGATTGAGAACCGGACTGGGCTTCTTTCATACCGGAACCAACAATTGCATTTATTGCAGAAATTAAGATAAAGCCCAATACAAAGAAAATAAACATATACATTATTTTTACTGTAAATAAGGATGTTAAAGAAAATTCGAATACAAACTTTAATACAGTTAAGGCTGAAACCGCCCAAATCGTAATCTGTATTAAGCCAATAACTCCATAACCTAGTACTTTCCCCATCATTAAATCCCGGGAATTAATAGAAGATAGAATAATCTCAACTATTCTATTGCTTTTTTCCTTAATTATGCTCTGCATCAAGCTGGCACCTGAAAAGATAGATGCAAATACCATGAGCATCGCAAGTCCGAAAGGCAAAAACATCTCTAAAACATTAGAATTAGCACTACCTTCTAAACTTAAGGATTTAGAATTAATGTTTACTTCTTTCACTAAGTTATTTATTACCTCTGTCCTATAACCGGACTTTTCAATACGGGCCTCTACAATAATTGGATTTATTAGTTCTTTAATGCGGTCAGTTTCTATCCCCTGAATATCACTGAAAAAATAATTGACCGTATTCGTTTCTAATACACCTTGGGGTATTACTAAAAAACTACTCAAATTATTATTTTCTATTTCCCGAGCTATCTCTCCCTCATTTAAATTATCATAAAAAATAAAATCAACATTGTCTGTTTCTAAAGCTTCTAATTCATTATTTGTTATTACTTTAGATCTATTATTAATACCCACCACTAATTTATCTGTTTCTTCATTACTAGCCGAAAAATAACCAATACTAACCCCAATAATCAATATTATTAGCGGAACAAAAAAGGTCATCACAATAAAGGATTTATTTTTAATAATTGTTTTGATTTCCCATTTAGCTACTTTGAGACTATCCTTCACTGTTATTACCTCCCTTCGCTGCATTAACGAATATTTCATGTAGAGGGGGTTTAACTATTGAAATTTCATCAACATCAATTTTCTTAGAAAGAAATGATAAAAAGTCTTTTATATTAACATCATTTTTTATATTGAAAGTCACTTCATTGTTTTCTATTTTAATATCAGAAACATTTACAATATTTTTGATAAAACTAACATCACTTTTGGATTTTAAAATTACTTTCTTCTCGTTATATCCATCTTTAATTTCCTCTATATTCCCATATAAAACTCTTTTTCCTTTATTTATCATAAAAATACGGCTGCATACCTCTTCTACCAGATTCATTCTATGAGAAGAAAGTAGTATTGTAGTTCCATCTTTTGATAAATCACTGATTATATCTTTAAATAATTCTTGGTTTACAGGATCCAACCCAGAAAAAACTTCATCTAAAATTAACAATTTAGGCTTATGTATAACCGAAATTATGAATTGAACCTTCTGCTGCATACCTCTTGATAAGTCCTCTATTTTATTATTCTTATAATCTTCTAAATCAAACAAATCTAACCACCGTAAAGCTTCCCTTTTAGCTTCTTTTTTTTCCATGCCTTTTAGGTCAGCAAAATAAAGAACAGTATCAAGAACTTTGGTAGAATCATAAATACCTCGCTCTTCTGGTAAATAGCCGATCTTTTTTTGATCAGGAATTAGATCTCTGTTTAATTTTATTTCCCCAGTATCAGGCTGTAATATATCCATGATCATTCTTATAATTGTAGTCTTACCGGCCCCATTGGGTCCTAATAAACCCATTACTTCTCCTTTTTTTACCTCAAAGGAAATCTTATCTACTGCTTTAGTATTTTGAAATGATTTCTCTATATTATTTATATTCATCACAAAATCTGACATACTTATACCTCCAAAAAAATAATTTTTCACTATCAATTTTATTCTAATTGAATATAATTTGTTTATCAAGCATTTTAAGTAATATTAATTATTTATTAATAT
>CAZGMM010000056.1:0-15923 GCA_964526845.1 uncultured Halanaerobiales bacterium
AGTATTTTTATTTTCTTCCATTGTTTACACTCCAAAAAAATTAATTTACTTATAATAAATTAGATGAAAGAAGTTGTTCTCCTCTAATTATATTAAATTTATGTTAAAATTAAGTCGAGTATTTGAATATGTTATTATAAATAATGTATTATTAAAGATAGAACATATAATTGTTGGGAGGCATAATAAAATGAAGATAGCAGTTTTTTCTGATATACATGGTAATATCGAAGCATTAAACAGAGTGATGGAAGATATAAAACGAGAAGATGTAGATAAAATATATTGTCTGGGTGACCTGGTTGGTTATGGACCTTATCCCAATGAAGTAATTGATGTCATTAGAGATAATGAAATTGAAACGGTTATGGGCAACTATGATCAGGGGGTTGGTTTTGATCTTGATGACTGTGGTTGTGCATATAAAACTAAAGCCAAACAAAAACTCGGTGATAGATCTCTGGCCTGGACACAAAAAGAAGTAACTGATGAGAATAAAGAGTTTTTAAAAAGTTTAAAAGAAAATATTAAGTTTGAAGCAGCTGGTAAAAAGGTACTACTTGTACACGGCAGTCCCCGCAAAATTAATCAGTACCTATTTTTTAATCATCCGGCTAAAAGCATTAAAAGGATGATGGATAAGTATGAGGCAGATATCATGATTACTGGTCACACTCACTTACCTTATATTAAAAAGATTGAAAATAAGATAATAATAAATGATGGGAGTGTAGGTAAACAAAAACCTTTTAACAAAGAGCAGGAGACTTACAGTACAGAAGCGAAATATATAATAGTTGAGATTGATGAAGACTCTGTTAATACTGAACTTAGAAGTTTGCCGTATGATTATGAAAAGATTGCCCGGGCTATCAATGATAGTGAACTACCGGACGAGTTTGCAGAGATAATAAGAGGGAGGGGTTAATTTGAGAAAGAATAAAAATTATAAAATTGTTTTATTTCTCCTGGTTGGTTTGTTAATCTTTACCCAGGTGGGAATAGCGAAAGAACATGAAGATGTTACCAAGGTGAATATTAGCCATCGCATCCAAAGAGAATTTAAACCAGAGGTGGCCAATATAAACGTAGAGGTCTGGACTTTAGATAAAGAGCTGGATACAGCCTATTCCAAAACGACCGAAAGCATGAATGAGGTTATTGAGATTTTAAAAACCTTTGAAGACCTTACTTATTCTACTACCTCTTTTAGTGTCAACCAGCGGTATATGGACCAAGATAATGATAAAAAACGCGAACTATACTATGAAGTATCAACTATGGTTAAAGTTGAGACAACCAATTTAGAGCAACTTGGCAATGTTATTCAAGAGGTAATTGCTAAAGGAGCTACTAATATTCAGGGAATAAGTTACGGACTGAAAAACCCGGAAGAAGCTAAAAATAAAGTAATCCGAGAAGGAATTAAGCAGATAATGACTAAGGCTGAAGTTATTAAAGAAAGCCTGCAAAAAGAAAGTTGTGAGATTGCCAGGTTGGATATTAATGATAACTATAGTATCTATAATTATAATTACGGGGTAATGAGAAGTGAGGCAAAAGGAGCCGGGACAGCTTTACCAGTGCCGGAGATAGCACCCCAGGATGTCAATATTAATGTTAACTTTAATGCTGAAATTTGGTATAAATAAAAAGAGGGTAAACTAATAATGCATATGTTTAGTTTAGAACCCCTTATTTTATTAGAGGGCAAGAATTTTCTGTAATAAATTTGATTAATATTAACAAATCCAATTGGAGGTATAAATTCATGAGGTTTGAAAAGGATGATTCTCTATCACCTGATCCCAGGTATGATGGAGAGAACGTAGATATTGGAATCTTTGAAGGAGATGAAAAACTAGGAATAGCTTCGGTATATTTCTTAGATGATATTACTAAACTTGCTGTTTCGTTGTATATAGAGGTGGATGAACTGGACAATGCTGCCACCCTCTTAGATCAGATAGCGGAAAAATATTTAGATGGAGATGAACGTACTAAAGACAAACAGAGGATCAAATTCCATGCTCCTAATTATAAAGAAGGGCTATATTATGATCGCAAAAATAAAGAATTCCAGGAACGCAAGATGGATTATGAATGGGAATAATTAAAATTTAATATAATAAAGTATAAAAATGGGAAGCTAAGACTTTTTGTTCTGGCTTCCCATTTTTATTATCGATTACTATAATTTACTTAGACATTTTATTCTGTAAAATAAGCATGTGCTTCTTTTAGATGATCGGTAATATCTAAATTTTGTGGACAGGCTTCTTCACATTGCAAACATTCAATACAGTTATCTGCCTGGGATGATTCATCCATATTTAAATATCTTTTTTGGTTCTCTGCAAATTTGTCATAAACTTCTGCTTCATTATAAAGAGAAAAGATACTGGGTATAGAAACTCCCTCTGGACAGGGCACACAGTAATTACAGCCTGTACAGGAAACAGGGAATAAGTCTAGATATGTTTCCCGCGCCTCTGCAATTAGGTTTCCTTCCTGAGCATTTAAACTATTTTGGTCTGCTTGTGAAGCAAGTTCGATGTTTTCTTTTAACTGTTCCATGTTGCTCATACCACTTAAAACAACATCAACTTCTTTTTGGTCCCAGAGCCATTGTAAAGCCCATTCCACAGCATTTCTATCATTAGAACTTCGGTCTAATATTTCTTTTACTTCTTGAGGAGGAGTTTGAGCTAATGTTCCGCCTCTCAGTGGTTCCATGATGACAACCGAAATCCCTTTGTCATATGCATATTTTAAACCTTTTTTTCCAGCCTGAAATTCTGTATCTAGATAATTATACTGAATTTGGCAGAAATCCCAGTCATAATAGTCTATGATTTCTTCAAAAAGGTCATAGTCGTCATGGAAGGAGAAACCGATATTTTTTATTTTACCCTGTGCTTTCATATCTTCTAACCATTCAATAATACCAACACTTTTATAATTCTCCCAGTACTTTCTATTTAAAGCGTGCAGCAAGTACAGGTCTATGTAATCGGTTTTTAGGCGGTTTAATTGTTCATCTAAATAGTAGTTACAGTCTTCTAAACTATCAACACCGGGAGTAAAAAGTTTCGTAGCTAATTTTACTTTTTCCCGGTAACCATCCTGAAGTGCTTTTCCTACTAAACCTTCACTATTACCACCGTGGTATGGCCAGGCAGTATCGATGTAGTTTATACCATTATCGATGGCATATCTAATCATTTCAATAGACTTTTCTTCATCAATATTTTCATTATCTCCCTCAATTACGGGTAGGCGCATACAGCCCATCCCGAGGATAGAAGTTTCCCAATCTTTTTGACCAAATTTGTTATATATCATAATTTGATTCCCCCTTTGCTAATTGTTTATTTTCATACATATAATAGTATAGCATATTAATTCTATCAAGTCCAAAAAAGCCTAGTAAGTAGGGCACAATTATCATTAGCTTGTAATAGTTTTATAAAATTTGACACAGCAAATTTAGTATAATATACTAAAATAGAATTGGAATGAGTATATATTTCACTTAACTAATATAAAGGGGGAAAGAAGATGGCAAACAAGATGAAGACGATGGATGGAAACACTGCTGCGGCGCATGTTGGTTATGCTTTTACAGACGTTGCTGCGATCTATCCAATTACTCCTTCATCCCCAATGGCAGAATTAGTAGATGAATGGAGTGCGCACGGACGGGAAAACATTTTCGGACAGAGAGTTAAATTATCTGAATTTCAATCAGAAGGTGGAGCTTCAGGCGGAGTTCACGGCTCATTAGCAGCGGGTGCTTTAACAACTACCTTTACTGCTTCTCAGGGTTTATTATTGATGCTTCCAAATATGTATAAAATTTCTGGAGAACTACTTCCTGGAGTATTTCACGTAAGTTCACGTAGTATTGCGACACATGCTCTATCTATTTTCGGTGACCATTCTGATGTAATGGCTACTAGAGCTTCCGGTTTTGCAATGTTAGCCTCTGGTAGTGTTCAGGAAGTAATGGATCTTGCTGGAATAGCACACTTATCAGCTATTAAATCAAGTTTACCATTTGTTCATTTCTTTGATGGTTTCCGTACTTCTCATGAATACCAAAAAATTGATGTCATGGATTATGATGATCTAGCTGAATTAGTTGACTATGATAAAGTACAAGAATTTAGAAATAACGCTTTAAACCCCGAACATCCTGTAACTAAAGGTACTGCAATGAATCCTGATATTTTCTTCCAGGTAAGAGAAACAGTTAATAAATACTATGAAAGAATACCTGATATTGTTGAAGAATATATGCAGGAAATCACTAAGATTACAGGTAGAGAGTACCATCCATTCAATTACTATGGTGCAGAAGATGCAAAACATGTAATTGTTGCTATGGGCTCTGTAACAGATACAATTGAAGAAACTGTTGACTATCTAGTTGATCAGGGAGAAAAAGTTGGTGTACTTAAAGTACATCTTTACAGACCATTCTCTGAAAAATACTTTATGAAAGCACTACCTGAATCAGTAGAAAAGATTGCTGTATTAGATAGGACAAAAGAACCTGGCGCTTTAGGTGAACCACTTTATGAAGACGTACGCTCCCTTTTCTATGATAGAGATGAAGATCCTGTAATCGTTGGTGGACGTTATGGACTCAGTTCTAAGGATACTACTCCTACAGATATCAAAGCTGTATTTGATAACTTAAAAGAAGAAGAACCAAAGAATGGCTTTACAATTGCCATCGAAGATGATGTTACATATACATCCTTAGAACCGAAAGAAAAGATTGATTCTACACCAGAAGGTACAGTTAGATGTAAATTCTGGGGCTTTGGTTCTGACGGTACTGTTGGAGCTAATAAAAATGCAATTAAAATTATCGGTGACAACACCGATATGTATGCACAGGCATATTTCTCCTATGATTCCAAAAAATCTGGTGGTGTAACTGTTTCCCACTTACGTTTTGGAGAACAGCCCATTAAATCCACTTATCTAATCGATGAAGCAGATTATGTTGCCTGTCATAAAGATTCGTATGTAAATAAATTTGATATGCACACTGACCTCAAACCAGGCGGTACATTTGTTCTGAATACAAATTGGTCAGCCGATGAATTGGATGAAAAATTACCCGGCGGCTTAAAGCGTTATCTAGCCGAAAATGATATTGATTTCTATATTATCAACGCTGTAGATATCGCTCAAGAAGTTGGATTGGGTAATAGAATTAACATGGTTATGCAGACTGTTTTCTTCAAGCTGGCAAAGATCTTGCCTGTTGATGAAGCAATTGAATATTTAAAAGATGCTATCGAAGACACCTATGGACATAAAGGTGAAATGATAGTTGAGATGAACAAGAAAGCTGTAGACAAGGCAATGGATGCCCTGGTTAAAGTTGATATTCCTGCAGAATGGGCAGAGGCTGAACCAGAAGAAGCTGAAGAAGAAGACGTACCTGAATTTGTTGAAGAGATTCAGAGAGTTGTTGAAAAACAGGAAGGAGACAGCCTGCCAGTAAGTCAATTTGTTGGTAGAGAAGACGGTCACTTCCCACCAGGTATGTCAAAATATGAAAAACGCGGTATTGCCGTAAATGTACCTGAATGGCAGCCTGATAACTGTATCCAATGTAACCAATGTGCAATTTCATGTCCACATGCTGTAATTAGACCTTTCTTACTCGATGAAGAAGAAAGAGACAATGCACCTGAAGGTATGAAAACACTCAAACCAATGGGTAAAGGCATGGAAGGATTAGAATATAGACTGCAAGTTAGTCCGCTTGACTGTACTGGCTGTGGTGTCTGTGCGGAAGTTTGTCCAGCACCTGAAAAAGCCTTAGTCATGGAGCCATTTGAAGATGTGCTTGAAGCTGAAAAAGATAACTGGGAATATGTATCTGATAATGTAACTTACAAAGAAGATGTTATGGATAAATACTCTGTTAAAGGTAGTCAATTCCAACAGCCATTACTTGAGTTCCACGGTGCATGTGGCGGTTGTGGAGAAACTGCATATGCTAAATTAGTTACCCAGCTATTTGGAGAAAGAATGATCATTGCAAATGCAACTGGTTGTTCTTCCATCTGGGGCGGTACTGCTCCAACAGCTGTTTATACTACAAACGAAGAAGGACATGGTCCAGCTTGGGCTAACTCCTTATTCGAAGATAATGCCGAATATGGATACGGCATGTATCTTGGTATGGAACAGTTTAGAGATCAACTGAAGATGAAGATGGAAGAAGCCATGGAAACTGATATCTCTGATGAACTAAAAGAAGCTTTCAAAGAATGGATTGAAGGTAAAGATAAAGCGGAAGCTTCCAAACAGGCTACCGAAAAGATGAAACCATTACTAGAAGAAGAAAAGGATAATGAATTAGTTAAATTTATCCTGGATAACAAAGAATTCCTAGTTAAAAAATCACAATGGATCTTCGGTGGAGACGGCTGGGCTTATGATATTGGCTACGGCGGTCTAGACCATGTATTAGCACAAGGCGATGATGTCAACGTATTAGTATTTGACACAGAGGTCTATTCAAATACTGGTGGTCAGTCTTCCAAAGCTACTCCTACTGGTGCTGCAGCTAAGTTTGATGCAGCTGGTAAGAGAACCAAAAAGAAAGACCTCGGTAGAATGGCTATGACTTATGGTTATGTATATGTAGCTCAGATTGCTCTTGGTGCTAATATGAACCAAACAGTTAAAGCAATTAAAGAAGCAGAAGCCTATCCAGGACCATCCTTGATTATAGCTTATGCTCCATGTATAGCACATGGTCTTAAAAATGGCATGAACTGTAGTGTAGATGAAGAAGAAAGAGCTGTTAAAGCTGGATACTGGCATCTATATAGATTCAATCCAGAACTTAAAGAAGAAGGCAAGAATCCATTCTCCTTGGATTCTAAGAAGCCAGAAGGCGATTTTGAAGAATTCTTACTCAGCGAAGTACGTTATGCTAAGTTAAAACAAGAATTCCCAGATGTCGCTGATAAGTTATTTGATCAGGCTGAACAGGATGCAATCGAAAGATATCAAGCCTACAAGAGATTAGAAGAATCCTTAGAGCCTGAAGGAGACGAATAATAAATATAATAAGGAAAAAACACTAAGCCGGGTGCAAACCCGGCTTTTTCCTTTTTAATTTAATTAAATTTATGATAGACTATCTAGTGAGTCTTAATTAACTAGGAGTGAATATATTGTTATCTTTATTTATGGCAATTTTATGTAGTTCATCAATAGCATTAATATTTAAATATAGTGAAGATAAAAGGGCTAACCGTTATCTGATTACTTCTTCAAATTATTTGGTAGCTTCTTTAATTAGTTTGTTTTTAGTGATGTCATCACAAAATATTACGTGGCCTTCCTGGTCTCAATTTAATCTTTTTGTTCAGGAATTGAAAATGGTATTAACAAATCAACAGCTTAAATTTACAATGGAATCCAGTAATGCCTGGGCAGTTTTTATAGGTATAATAGGAGGTATATTTTTCTTTTTAGCTTTTATCTTTTATCAAAAGAGTGTTAATGAAGAGGGAGTAGGTTTAGCCGGTACCTTTGCTAAACTTGGTATTTTAATACCGATGATTTTAGCTATTTTCATCTGGAATGAGGTACCTGCTACAATTCAGTGGTTCGGGATTGCCTTAGCACTAATAGCTATTTTAATTGTTAATTTACCATTAAATAAGAATTGGAGAGAGGCCTTAAAATGGACATTAATAGGTCTATTTATCTTTGGTGGTTTAGGAGAGTTTATGAATAAGTTTTTCCAGTATTATGGTCGCATTTATGAAAAGAACCTATTCTTATTTTTTGTATTTTCTACTGCTTTTGTGATAAGTGCAGCCTATGTAATGTTCAAAGATTATAGGATAAAGTCCCAGGAATTTATGATTGGTATTTTTGTCGGTATTCCTAACTTGTTTTCATCATTCTTTTTAATTAATGCTTTGGATCAACTTAAAACTGCGGTAGTATTTCCGATCTTTAGTGCCGGTAGTATTGTGGTTATAAGTATGGGTGGTTACTTTATATTTGGGGAGACTTTAAACAAGAGAGAAAAGACAGCTATTGTACTAACTATTATTGCTTTAGTAATGATCAATATACAAAAATAGTTGCCAGTAGAAAATAAATACTTAATTATGTAAATTTAGCTTGGTATATGTTATAATATAAAAGCAAGAGAACAGGATATGAGTATTGAATACCTTTAATAAGCTAGATTGATTATCTTGACAATGCCTATTATAGTATGTATAATAGTGTTTGCAGTTAAATATGTGCCCGTAGCTCAATTGGATAGAGCGACTGACTACGGAGCATATCTTGGCTTATAATCAATTCAAAATACTGACATGATAGTAAATATAGCAATTTAGAAATCAAATAAGTCTTTTGAGAAAGAATGATTATAACACTTAAAAACTAAAATCAATATACTGAACTTTACACCCACCGCTAATAAAAATTAGAAAGGTGGGAATTTTTTATGCCTAAAAAGAATTTAATTTCTAATGCTAAGAAAGAAGAAGAAATTAAAACAGTATTTGAGAAATTTCAGAAGTATAACAAGTCAAAGAACTTATCTGAAAGTACTATTAAATATTATAAAAATAACTTCAAAAGATTTAATAATTATCTTAAAAGAAATAATATTGAAAAAATAGGAAATATAACAAGAGAGATTATTGATAATTATAGGCATGAATCATTTGAAAGAACAAATAATGCTACTTCAGTAAATACCTATCTAAGAGCAATCAGAACTTTTTTAAACTTTGCTATTAAAAGAAATTATTTAAGAAACATCAAAGTTGAAATGCTAAATGAAGAAGAGAAAATAAAACCTACTTATACAGATAAAGAAATAGAATTACTTTTAGAAAAACCAAATTTAAAAGAAGTAGGATTTGCTGAATATCGTAATTGGGTGATTATTAATTGGCTATTAGCTACAGGTAATAGAGCAAGAACAGTTAGAAATATTAAAATAAAAGATCTAGACTTTGAAAGTGGTTTTGTCAGAATAAGAAAGACCAAAAACAAAAGGCAACAACTTATACCATTAGGTAGAGAAATTACAAGGATACTACAAGAATATTTAGAATATAGAGATGGTGAAAACGAAGATTGGTTGTTTCCTACTATTTATAATGATCAAATGAAACAAGATTCACTTGTATCAGCAATTAGAAGATATAATTTAAGTAGGGGAATTACAAAGACATCTACTCATTTATTTAGACATACATTTGCTAAGAAGTGGATATTGAATGGTGGAGATATGTTCAGGTTACAAAAAATATTAGGTCATAGAAGTATGGAAATGGTTAAAGAGTATGTGAATATGTTTTCTGATGATCTTAAAGAGGGCTTTGAGAAATATAATCCTTTAAATGAATTTAAGTCAAATAAAAGCAAGATAAAAATGAATAAATAATATAGACCTTATTTAATAGATATAAGGGATAAGAAAAAAACATATTCATGGTATTATTTGTAATTTTAATAATATTATGTATAATATACACAAAGAAGGAAAGGAGTATAATATCATGAAACGAAAATTACTGATCTTATCATTGGCATTTGTCCTTATTCTTTCCTTATCAGCAGTTGCAGTTGCAGAGGATAAATCCTCAAAAGAAATCCAACCTCCAATGACAAAAGAAGAGTTTCTCGAAACTTTTACCCAAGAAGAAATTCAGGCTTGGCAGATGTCTAAGAAATTTGTAAGCGAACAAGAACAGATTGCAAACGAATTCTTTATGGTAAAAAAATTTGAATTACCTTCAAATGAACAATATATCGAAAAACTAGATGAAGATGAACCTATATATAAAGTCCATATATTTTATGATTATGTAGGTGATGAAGGAAAAGATTATTCATTTTCAGTAGTAACACTAGAGAGAATATCTGATGTAAAGTGGCAATTGATTGATTACAGTTCAGGAGTATTTTAATATTACTAAACAAGGCATTATAGACCTCCCAAGTAGTACTTTGCTCTATAATGCCTTTTTTTATTTCTAATTTTAATAAAAGTTATATATAAACAGATTAAATCAATTATTAATAAAATAATAAAGGATTCTTAATATCAATAAATAATTCAATTACTAGAACTGATATATTATAAAACATTTTAAATTTGTAATGGATCATATAATGAAATTAGAGAGAAATAGTTTGGAGGTGGATTAATTCATGAAGAAGAAATTATCAGTTGCAGTTGTTTTAATTTTGACTATATTTTTACTAACAGGTTGTTATAGTACTCAAACCACTTTTGATATTAACAAAGATGGTAATGCAAACATAGAATTTATGGTACAAGCAGATGAGACTATGGCAGGGGATGAAGTAAGTGTAGCTATGTGGGGACTAATTAATAGTTTCCCTGAACTAAAGGAAAATTATGATATTACCCAACAAAGAAAAACAATTGATTATTCTGATTATCTGATCTATAAGTTTGAAAGCAAAGGTAATTATAATATTAATTCTATTGAGGGAATAAAATTTACACAAAATGATGGAGTATATAATTTCAAAATGGAGATACCACCATTAGTTAGTGATTTTTCAGAAGATAATAAAGATGATGTTATGTTTATCTTAAAAGTTAATTTACCCAATGATATTGATATGGCTAATAGTAGTAACTATGAAGATAATAAAATAACTTGGAAAATTTCAAGAGAGCAACTAGCGAATGGTTTAACATTAAAAGCATTCACAGTTGAATAAAGCGAATAGCTGTTGTAATAATTAGACCTTTACTGTATATTATGATGTTATAAATAGTATAAATTACTACTAATTGACTGCTGAAATATGCAGTCTTTTTTTATTGCGAAGAACATTATAACGCCTTTCATAGAGGACACAAGGCATGTTATTCAGCAGTTATCAATAGGGTAAGACCAATAACATTCACAATAAAATTACTCCCTAATACAATGGGATTAAAAAAGGGGTTTCATTAGAATATTATTAAACAAAAAACAAAAGCAATTTCTGTATAGGAATAAAAAAATATAATTTTCCCAAGATTGTTAAAATAATTGTTATATTAGGGAAAAGACTAATTTTAAATATTGAAACGAAATAAAATTATTTAGTCAATAACTTTACACAGAGAATTTCAGCAGTATAATATAAATGAAGGTAATAGTTGGAATTGAATTTAAATATGATAAATTCGGTTTTTTTACCGTCAGAAAATTAAATAATAGGAATTGCTGACTTCTCACCAAAGGAGAGGCAATTACAGGGTATAACTATCTTGTAATTGCCTCTTTTTTCATTAAAAAATGGAGGTGATAGTAAAGAATAAAAATTTGATACTTATCTAAATACCAATAAAAAGGAGTGATAATTAAATTAATGGACTACATTAAAATCAAGCAGCACGATGCTATTCTTAATATGTTGAGAAATTTAAATAATTTAAGAAAGGATTATGAAGAATATGGAGCTAACAAGATCAAGTTTTCTACAGATAAAGTAGATATTATAGTAGATAATGAAGATGAAACCATTCAAAATGACATACTGAATAAACTAAGATATTGTAATTTGAAAAAGATTATTTTATACATTATGTATAGATTGTCAAAAGATGAATATGATAATGTTCATTTTGATATTAATGAATTTTTAAAATTGCAAAACAAAAGCACTCAAACTAATAATGCAAATACAGTATTAGAGAACTTAAACTTATTAAAAAACTTAAAAGTTGATATTAAAAAAGCGAATATAAATGGAGAAAAAAATCCACAATTACATCTCTCAAATATAATAAGGAAAAAAGAGAAACAATATAGAGATAGAATTATATATATAGATACTTCTCATTGGGGCGAAAATTTATCAAAATTAAATCAATTTACTATTGCTCCAAGTGAGATATTTGAACTAGATAAATTACACTTAGAAATAGCATTAAGCATTCTTATCCGATTACGAAATCAAAGAAGTACAATGAAGCCAAAAGATGATACTGACTTTGCTTTAAAAGTAGACTCTATACTAAAAGGTGTAGACATTCCCAATAAAGAGAAATATGGTGCAAAAAAATCAATATCCGAAATACATAATTGTTTAAAAAATTTAGAGGAAGACAGAAATTGGTTTAATTTTGAATACAGAGGAGATGATAGTATATCAAATTTACCAAATTATAGAGTTTTAAGGAGTTATAGAGATTACGTGGTAGATTTTGATATTAAGGATAATAAATTATATGAAACAATATATTATAAGCAAAAAAGTGCTTAAGTTAGATATGGTGGAGTATTATGTTAAAAGTAGTAGAGGTTTAAGTTAAACTTAGTTGAACTTATATAATATGATATTATAAGATAACTGTTATATCAACGTTTATAGAAGGAATTGAAAACTGATTTCATCTAATTATATTAATCATTATAAGTGCGAGAGCCACTTCATTTATATTCATGGCTCTCTTTATAAAATGAAAAAAAGGGAGTGACCAAAATGAATAAAAGTTTAAAAGATACGATTAATAATAACCATTTTGTTTATTTTAAGTCATTCGGGGAAGATAGAGACAATAATTATTTTGAAAAAGGGGATGACATATTAATAGTAAATTCTGATACAACAGAAGATAATAAAATAACCGAAGTTCTCGATATTTACGATAACAAATATTTTATTATAGATACTGATACAGAAAGTAAATTTGACCTTATTGATGACAAAAAGATTAGTAAAATAGAAGATATTGATGTAAATAAAATTAAAAGTGAAATAGATAAAATTAGGGATAAAGATACTGTCACGAATTATTTAGATGAATTCAAATATAAGATTAAAAATGAAAATAGTTATATTGAAACAGGTATTGATGAATTAGATGAATTTTTCAATGGTGGTATTTTTAACGAATTATATGTCCTCGGAGCTCCGTCAGCTATTGGGAAAACTACTTTCTGCCTTCAAATAGCTGATAATTTGGCAAAGAAAGAACATGATGTTATGTATTTTACTTTAGAACAAAGCAAGGTGCAATTAATTTCTAAAACATTAACTCGGATTAATTATAATAAAAATAAAGAAAGTATTACCGCTTCAGATATCAGAAAATATGAAGGGATAGATGAAAATATACTAAATGATTTAATTAATCACTATGGTAATACAATTGGGAATAATATGTTTATACATGATGATATAAAAGGGTTAGATGATATTAAAACAAGAATAGAAAAAAATATGAGAAGGAGAAACAAAAAACCTATAGTATTTATAGATTATTTACAAATTATACCTTCTGCTAATAATATAACTAACTCAAAAGAGAAAATTGATCAAATTATATTTAAGATCAGAAAATTAAGTAATAAATATAACATACCAATATTTCTTATTTCTTCTTTTAATAGGAGTAGTTATGCTCAAGCAGTAAAGTATCAGTCTTTTAAGGAATCAGGTGCTATAGAATATACTGTAGATGTAATGTTGGGAATGCAGTATTCTCAAATAGATTATACCAATGAAGAGAAAGATATTTATAAAAAAATAAAATCAATCAATAAAAGTGAAGATAGAGATATTGATATAGTAATGTTAAAGAATAGAAATGGGCCGATAAGTAACAACCTAAAGACAAGATTTTTACCATCACAAAGTCTATTTAAGGGATTTTCAATTAAACAGTAATAGGTTATATATGCCCCCACGAGGGGGCATAACAAACGAGCGAAGCGAGTGCAGTTCACCAATACGGTCTTGAACTTATGGTTTTAATGGTTTTGGACTTCTATTACAAGGTCAATAATATTATATGTAGATGATATAATAATTTAGTTTGGATGCTACAATTTTTAGAAAAAATTGATTAAAGGGAGGACTCACTTCGCTTACGCTCGTGAGTGCTCGTAAAGACCACTCGCAATAAAACCATTAAGTTCTTTAAAGTTCAAGATCATAAACCATAGCAATTGCCTGTCGATGAAGTTTTATGAAGGTAAAAATTAACAAATATTTAAATAAAAATATGAAAGGGTGATTATTATTACAAAAAACAAGTCATTATTAATATTATTAGCTCTATTATTAGTATTTTTGTTATTAAATGGTTGTAGTAATAATAATCCTGCAAAGAAAGTTGAAAATATTAGTTTAGAAGAAATAGAAAATAATAGCTTCTATAGTTATTATGTAGGAAAAAATTTAGAAGCAGATAATCATTTGCAAGTTTCAGAAGCAGATCTTGAGGTTTTAAAAAATCCTTTGGGGATTGGTCATTTTATATATGTTAATAATCAAGAGGTATTTGATGGAGAAAAAATATTTTGTGCATGGATAGTTCATTTAGGTAAAGCATATCCTCTAAATGGAAATTCAAAACAATTAACTCCAACTTTAAAATTTTTAATAGATGTGAATAAGAATAAATGGAAAAGAACTAATATTAATCATTTAAAATCTCCTAAGGTCAAAACATTATTTGAAAAAATATTACTTGCAGAAGAAGAAAAAAGAAATAATTACGTAAAAAATGTAATGAAAAAAATAGAAAAGGAAAAAGATAAAACAAATAGAGACAAAGAGAATGTAAAAGAGAGAAAAATAACAGACAAAGATAAAAAAATTTATTATTATATGGAGAGTATATGGGATCATTATGAAAATAAATATGGGTTAGGATCAAAAGAATCAACTGCTCATGTTCTGATAAATACCTATCAGAAATTTGACAACATACAGTTAGTAGATATATTAATTTCTTATCAAAAAGTGACTGAAAAGAAGTCAAATATAGACAACAAATTAAGTTGGAGTTTAGAAAAACACAGAAAATTCAATATAAATTTGTTAAAAAGTTTAGATTTTAAACTAAAAAATGGGCAATGGCATTATGAAGGCTTAAGTGTAAAAGATTATTAAAAGATATTTAAAAAATAAATATGTGGTTATAGTATTTATAACTGCGTGTAATTGCCACTTGTGCAAATAATGTACCACTGCCAATGGCTCAGAATTTTACATAACCCACACTAATTTTTTGATGCTAGATCTTATTTAATACTTTCTATCCAATGTTTTCATACCTTCTTCAAGATCTTCATCAACCAAATGAGTATATATCATTGTAGTAGATATATCACTATGACCTAAAGCTTTTTGTACCTTTCTTATATCTTTTGTTAATTGGTAGTACTCAGTTGCAAATGTATGCCTTAAAGTGTGGGGTGTGACTTTCTTTTCTTTATAAGTTTCATTTAACTTGTTTCCTTCTTGATCTCTATAATGCTTTGTTACTTCTTCTTGTATTCCTGCCTTATCAGCATACCTATAAATCATTTTCCTTACATTTGCATTATTTAATCTATTCCCTGTAGATGTTGTGAATACAAGATTATTGACATTTTTCTTATCCTTTTTGTCCAATAACTTAAGTTGTCTTTCTTTCCATTGGCTTAATAGATTAAGAGTTTTATCACCAAGCCACAATTGCCTATCTTTTGCACCTTTACCTTCAACCACTTTTAATTTTCCCGCCCTGAAATTGATATTATTCCACTTTAAAGAAGTAACTTCATCAAGTCTTAAACCTGCTTTTAACATAAGGCGTGTAATTGCTTTGTTTCTAAGAGAAGATGGATAACGTGTGTTGAAAACATTTAACAACTTTTTCCCTTCTGATTCTGATAAGATTTCAGGAATTTTTCTCCCTCTTTTACTCATAATAGGTATTCCTCCTTAATTGTGTATAAGACTTTAATTCCTATAAAATCGAGTAATATTCACTACATTTTTAAGCTTATGACATTTGAGCCTATTTGTCAAGTATAAACGTGTTATAGTTTCTGTCAAACTTTTGTGGGGGCAAGTTCCTCACAAGAAGAAATAGATTTATA
>CAZGMM010000057.1:0-15864 GCA_964526845.1 uncultured Halanaerobiales bacterium
GTTTCTTTAAGGAATCCTCGTTCGTGACAATAGGAACGGGCGGGGAGGATGTCAATTTAGATGATTATCCCCTTAATACCTATGACAAAATAAGGTATGGAGATACAGACCGGCAAGGCCATGTTAATAATGCCGTTTTTGCAACTTTTCTAGAAACCGGTAGAACTGAACTTCTGTATGATCCTGACCAGCCTCTCTATAGTATAGGTGGTTCTTTTGTAATTGCAAATCTTAATCTTAATCTCCTAGCTGAGTTAAAATGGCCGGGTAAAGTTGAAATTGGTACGGCTATCAAAGATATCGACAGTAGTTCTGTACAAATAGTGCAAAGTCTTTATCAAAAGGGCAAAGTTGCTGCTACAGCTGAAACAGTAATCGTCCATATAGATAAAGAACAAAGTAAATCTAAACCATTAACAAAAGAAGTTAAAGTTATTTTAAATAAATACAAACTAGAAAAATAATATTTTTAATTAATTTATTTCTTCCTATCTAATAATACAACTGTTTCTATATGGTAAGTCTGAGGAAACATATCAACAGGTTGTACTTTTAAAATATTATAATATTGTTTTAGCTCTTCTAAATCCCTGGCTAAAGTAGTTGGATTACATGAAACATATATTACTTTATTGATTTTATTTTCTATTACATTATTTATAATATCTTCATTTAAACCACTGCGGGGAGGATCAAAGATAACAATATCAGGTTTTTTATCCTTCTTCATCAGTTTTGGTATCTCTTCCGTTACATCACCTTCAATAAATTCACAGTTTTCTAGTTCATTAAGAGAAGCATTATATCGTCCATCTTCTACCGCATTTTTACTAGATTCAATTCCATAAACGGTCTCATATTTCTCCTCAAGATAAGTTGCTATACTTCCTATACCGGAATACGCATCTACAATTATTTCATCTCCGCGCAGGTCTGCATATTCATTAACTACATTATATAACTTCTCTGTTTGTAGGGTGTTTATCTGAAAAAAGGAATCATGTGTTATCTTATATTTTCTTTTGCCAATATAATCATAGATGAAATCCTGTCCTTTTATCGTATAGCTTCTATCTCCTACAAGGACATTGGTATCTTCATCATTTATATTTCTAATTATTCCTTTCAGTTCCGGAATTTCTTTCATTAATTTCTCTGCTATTTCATTTATCTCTTCAAAATCATTATCGGTAGTAATAAAAGTAAGCAGGGCTTGATTAGTACAAACCCCTACCCTGATATGTAAATGTCTTAACAAACCAGCGTGGTTTTTTTCATTATATATAGAAATATCATAATATTCATTTAATAAGTCCACAGTGTATCTTTTGATCCTGTTAATCAACTGATGTTGAATATAACAGGTGTGGTTATCGATAACCTGATGGGTGCCTCTCTTATAAAAACCTGCCTTTATCTCTTCATCTATCACTTCGAGGGGCATGATAGATTTATTACGATAAAACCAGGGATAATCAACACCTACTATTTTTTCTATTTTAATATTTTCAAGATTACCTATTCTATCTAATGAATAATTTAGTATATCTTCTTTAAAATCTTTTTGGGCTTCATAACTAATATGCTGCCATTGGCAGCCGCCGCATTCCTGGAATATTTCACACTTCGGTTCAATTCTGTCATCTGATTCCTTAAATATTTTAACCGATTTACCATAGGCATAACTTTTCTTTTCTTTGGTAATCTCCACTAAATGTTTTTCGCCCGGAATAGTTTTGGGGACAAATATTACTTTTCCTGAGGGAAGATTACCAAGGCCGTCTCCGCCATAAGTTATATTATTTATCTCTATTATTTGTTTTTTATCCTTATTAATACTCTCTTTAGAAATAATATCAGCTCCCAGCTGAAATAATAAGCAATTTTATCACACCTTGTTATTATATCATAGGAATTTAACCTTATCAATAAACTGGATATTAGTTGACATTATTAAAAAAAGGGAATGCTAATTATTAGCATTCCCTAAGATATTTCTTTATTTATTTATATTACATATTATACTACCCAAGCTGCAGCATAAGTCTTCTTTAACTACTATTACATCATCTCCCAAATCAATATGGGCTGTTGTGAAGTTCCAGATCGCCTCTATATTTGTTTTCTTTAATTGATAGACAATTCCTTCTACATCATCCTCAGATGTAGCAAGGATTACTATTTTTATACCTTTTTCTTGCAATACTTGTTTAATGAATTTGACATTTTTAACTAGATAACCATTCACTTTCCTGCCTATTTTATCTAGATCATTGTCAAATATTTCAGTAATATATAAACCCATTTCTCGGAATTGATTATAACTTAAGATCGCCTTGCCAAGATTTCCAGCTCCTATCAGGGCAATTTCCCATTCCTTGTTCAGTCCTATAATCTCTTCTAGTCTATTTTTTAGTTTGTTTTTATTATATCCTTTACCCTTGCGGCCCATATGGCCGAAAAATGACAAGTCTCTTCTTAATAAAGTCGGTTTAATTCCTATTTTTTCCCCGAGTGTATCAGAGCATACATAATCTGGAATGATATCTGATTTATCATTTTTTAAACATCTGTAGTAACAAAATAATCTTCTTATAGTTGGCTCGGGGACTTTTTTCATTTAAATTCCCCGCTCCTTGTATTCAGTATGGAGTAATTCATGGGCTCTATGGCTGCCGGGTTCGCCTAAGTACTCATCATATAACTTTTTAATAAATGGATTTTCATGTGATTTTCTCATTTTCTTGGTACTATCTATTTCATAAATTGCCTGCATTCTCTTTTCAAGTATTTTATCGTCAGTGGGTAATGGTTGTCCGCCACCACCTATGCAGCCGCCGGGACAGGCCATGAATTCAACAAAGTGATACTCTTCTCCATCCTTCATTTTTTCTAATATTCTCCTTGCATTACCTAAACCGTGGGCGACAGCAACTTTAACTTCCATATCATTTATCATAACTGAGCCTTCTTTTAAACCTTCTAGACCTCTAACGTGTTCAAAATCAACTTTACCAAGTTCTTCGCCGGTAATCAACTCATAAGCAGTTCTGAGAGCTGCCTCCATTACACCACCGGTAGAGCCAAATATATCGGCCGCTCCCGAAGAAACGCCCAGTAATTCATCATAATCTTCATTTTCTAGATTTAAAATATCGATACCTGCCTGTTTAACCATACGTGCTAATTCTCTTGTAGTTAAAGAATAGTCAACATCTTCCGACATTTCTTCTCTATCTAACTCGAACTTTTTAGCAGTACAGGGCATTACAGATACTACCACAAGATCTTCTGGGTCGATATTATTTCTTTCTGCGTAATACGTTTTAGCTACTGCCCCAAACATCTGTTGAGGTGATTTACAACTTGATACATGCTCTAAAAATTCTGGATATTGATGTTCAATGAATTTAATCCAGCCCGGACTACAGGAAGTAAAGAGAGGTAAGGTACCACCTTCTTTAATTCTCTCTATTAATTCTGTTCCTTCCTCCATTATTGTTAAATCAGCAGAAAAGTTTGTATCAAATACTTTATCAAAACCAAGTCTTCTTAAAGCAGCTACCATTTGTCCGGTTGCAATCGTACCTGGATCAGCTCCGAAGGGTTCTCCTATTGCTACCCTTGTAGCTGGTGCAGTCTGGACAACTACATGTTTATCTTCATCATGTAATGCATCCCAGACATGTTCATAATGGTAAACTTCATGTAAAGCTCCGGTTGGACATGCTAAAATACATTGGCCGCAGTTTGTACATTCTACATTACCTATACCCTTATCTTCAAAGGTGGTTACTACAGTATGAGGACCTCTATTGGCAGTAGTAAATATACCAACACTTTGTATTTCATCACATTTTCTAATACACCTACCACAGGTAATACATTTATTGGGCTCCCGTACAATAGAATAACTGGATTCATCAACATCATATCCAAGATCAATAGGTGGAAGCCTTATTTCACTTACTCCTATATCAGCAGCAATTTCTCTTAAGTCACAGTTCTGAGAACGACTACAGGTTAAACAGTTAAGATTACAGTCAATATGGTGTGACGCAATTATTAATTCAAAGAGGTTTTTTCTAACCTCTCTTACCTGCGGAGAGTGAGTTCTTACTTTCATACCATCTTCGGCCATTGTAGCACAGGAAGGTTTTAAAGTATCTTCACCTTCAATCTCAACTACACATAACCTACAGCCACCATAAATCGAGAGATTTTCTTCATAACAAAGAGTCGGTATTTTAATATTAGCTTTTTCAGAAGCTTCTAATATGGTAGTTCCTTCTTCAACTTCTACTTGTTGTCCATCTATCTCTATATTAACCATTATTTGCACCTCCTTGCAGCAGTTCGCCTGGATATTCATCAACCACTGAACCGATAAAGTTCAATGAACTCTGTCCTAATCCACAGCGAGATGCTAATCTTATTGTCTTTCCTATATCTTTAATTAGATCAGTTTTTTCTTGGTCAATTCCTTTTTCTTTAGCTTCTTCCAACATATGATGTACCTGTCTATTACCTTCTCTACAGGGGAAACAGGTTCCACAGGTTTCATCCATGTAAAACCTGGAAGCATTAAGCATTAAATCAACGAGATCATGTCCTTCAGCTACGACAATTAAGGCTCCTGATCCTAAACTGCTTTCTGCTTCTTCAATATCTTCATAAGTATAAGGAATATCAACCTGGTCTTTATTGAGAATAGAAGTAGAGATACCACCAGGTATAACAAATTTCAGTTGACCATTATTTTTAATCCCCTTCCCAAATTCTTCAATTATATCTTTAATGGTCATACTACCAAATTCAACTTCGTATATACCCGGTTCATTGATATCTCCACTTAGGCAAACTAGTTTTGTGCCTTTACTGTTTTCGGTTCCTAATGCTTTGTATACAGCAGAACCTTGATTAATTATTTCTCCCGCAGTAGTTAGAGTCTCTACATTATTTACAACAGTCGGTTTACCAAATAATCCTTCTTGAATGGGATAAGGAGGTTTGATCCGCGAACGGCCTCTTTTACCCTCAATTGAATTAATTAAAGAAGTTTCATCTCCACATACATAAGCACCTGCTCCTTTAACCAGCTGTAAGTCAAAACTAAAATTACTATCAAAAATGTTGTCACCTAAAACGCCTTCGTTATAGGCATCTTCTATTACTTTATTAAATGTTTTTATGGATTTAGCATACTCACCTCTAATATAGATATATCCCTTATTGGCACCAACAGCATAAGAGCCAATCATAATTCCTTCTAATACTTTTAAGGGCCTATCTTCCATTAAGTAACGGTCTTTAAATGTACCCGGTTCTCCTTCATCACCGTTACATATAAAGTATTTAGTATCTGATTCTTCCTGATAGGCAAACTTCCATTTCAAACCAGTGGGAAATCCTGCTCCACCCCTTCCCAATAATTTTGCTTCATCGATTTCATCTATAACTTCTTTTTGATCCATTGCAAGGGCTTTTTTCAAAGCAGGAAAGTCATATTCTGAAACACTTTTTATTTTTTCACCTTTTAAGAAGTATCTTTCTTCCATTTTTATCAGCTTCCCTCCTTTTATGTACAATCTTTTAAAATGTCAATAGCCATATTTTCATTTACATGGGTATAAATCTTATCATTTACCATCATCACAGGACCTTCACCACAGTGACCTAAGCATTCAACTACTTCCAGTGTAAACTTCTTATTATCAGTTGTCTCACCATCTTCAATTCCTAAATAATTCTGAATGGTATTTACAATATCTTCAGAATCATTAATATGACAGGATAGACTGTCACAGACCCTTATTATATATTTTCCGGTCGGCTCAGTATAGAACATTGAATAAAAGCGAATAACCCCATATACTTTCGCACGTGGTACATCAAATTCTTTGGCTAATTTGTCGATTTCACCTTCCGGAATATAACCATAAGTGTCCTGAATATCATGTGCCTTGGCTAAAAATTGATCACTCTTCATTTACTGTTTACCCTCCTTTTCGTGAAAATTTTCTCTTGAGTTTTAAAAAAAATGTTAACTTTATTTTTATCTTTTCACTTTAATACTTATATGCATTTCTTGTGCCAAATTGCACAAATTGATTAAAAAAACTTAATTTTTTCGTAAAAAAGGGGGTTTTAAACTGATTTCAACCAAATTCGTATTCTTTTTTTGTACATAAATGCACAATATATTGCCTATTTTGACCTTGAAAATCACTCAAAACAGTTTATATGTTTAAAGTAATGCATTTCTGCATCACTATAAATGATATTTTTCACAAATACCTCTAAAAAAACTAGCATTCCACTAACCATGATTAATGCGAATATGCATTAGTCTGATGCAGGAATGCATTATTCAAAATATTTATTTAGTTTCCTTACTATTGTAGATTGATTAACTCCTAGCATTTCAGCAATCTCATAAGTTGATTTGTTTTCTTGACGTGCCATTTTGAGAAGCTCTTTTTCTACTAAACTAACTGCTTCTTTTAAGGGAACTATATCTTTTACGACTATATCCTGTTCACTACCAGTTTGATTTTTGGGATTTAGATGCTCTTTTATCTTATCTTTTGTAACAATTTGAGTGTCTTCACTGGTTACAATTAGCCTTTCAAGTAAGTTAATCATTTCTCGAACATTACCAGGCCATTCATAGGTTAATAAAATTCGTTTTACTTCTGGTCCAAATTTAACTTCTTTATCATATTTCTCACTAAAGACTTCAACGTAGTATTCAAAGAGAGGTAATATATCTTCTTTTCTCTCAGTTAACGGAGGGATATTAATTGGTATTACATTTAATCTGTAGAAAAGATCCTCTCGAAAACGTCCCTTTTTAACCATTTCTTTTAGATCTCTATTTGTAGCTGTAATAAGTCTAAAATCTACTTCAATTTGGTCTACTCCTCCAATTCTTGTTACCCTATGTTCCTGGATAACCTGCAGTAATTTCACCTGCATGTTCAAAGGCATTTCCCCTATCTCATCTAAAAACAGGGTCCCTTCATTTGCCTTCTCAATTAAACCAGGTTTACCTTCTCTTCTCGCGCCACTAAAGGCACCAGTTTCATAGCCAAATAGTTCTGATTCCAATAGTCTCTCTGGAATTGCCCCACAATTAATCTTAACAAAATTATCTCTCTTTTCATTTAACTGATGAATATAACGGGCAATAACTTCTTTTCCAACACCTGAATCTCCTGAAATCAAAACACTGGAATTCGTGTTACCTATTTTTTCTGCTATACTTAAGATCCTTTTCATGTCATCTGATTTACAGACAATATGGGTCATGTCATCAAATTTACTATCCTCTTTATTCAAGGATAGTTTAACCTCTTCATTTTCTGAATACTCACTATCAATGGCCATATCTAGTTCTTTTAAATCTCTTGCATTTACAATGACCCTAACTATTTTGTTATCAGAAAATACAGGGGTTGCAGTCGTAAGAAGCCTTTTTCTACTGGTATTTTGCACAATGGTAATATTTCTCTTTTCTTTAAAGACTAATAAAGCTGCGGAAGGATAAATTATCTTCTTTTCTTCTAAATCTCTTATATCCATATCCATTAATTCTTCTTCGGTTAAATTTATCATATTTAAATAAGAAGAGTTTACTCTTTCAATGTTTAGGTCTTCATCAACAACCAGCATTCCATCGTAGGAAGAATTTATTATGCTATCTAATTCCAGATTAAGATCCCTGATATCCTGAACTTCATTTCTTTTTTCGTTTAGTAAGTATGGTAAACACATTTCCACTTCCGCTAAACCCTGATAAACTGCTTTGGCCTTTTCTTTACAAGAATCATAGCCACAAGCTCCACAGTTTAACAAATCTTCCTCGGTATACTTATTGGTTTTAGCCAAAATCTCCCAGATCTCTTCTTCCAAAGGCTCTTCTAATTTTTGATAATCCGCTTCAAAGCTCACCTGATAATTTATTTCATTACTAATATTTTTACTGTACTTTTTAGTATCAACTCTTTTATTATGATCAATAAATTTGTTAATAGCTATTTCTTTTTTAAAATGGCTCTTTTCAGTTAAATCAACTCCATTTATACAGCCATCACAAAATAAGGCATCGACAAATTTTGGTCTAATTTCTCCTGCTGTCATCATATCAAAGAGCGCATTCAACTTTTTCCCGCCTTCTACTTTTAAAAATCGGTCATCTGTTTTACCTTCTAACGCTTCTTTCAAACCGCCGGCGATTGGTATGTTACGGGAATAATTATCAATAATTAAATCCTCTTCTTCCTCTTTTTCTTTTTCATATTTATCTTTATGTTTATAAATATCAAAATGGTTTTCAAACATATCAAAAGCTTCCGTATATGTTAAAACACCTTCCACAAATTCATTATTGGCAAATTCCATTTTTTTAGCATGACAGGGCCCAATTAGTACTAATTTCGTATCCGATTCCACAGTTGCTCTTAAATATTTAACCAGGGCACCCATAGGTGATACAATCGGTGCTAAATAATTTACTAATTCAGGATAATATTTCCTGACTAAATTTACAACAACCGGACAGGCTGTACTAATTACTGGCTCATCATCCTTTTTTAAGTACTCTTTATATTCATTAATCATTAGCTGAGCTCCCCAGGCTACCTCATATACCTCATTAAAGCCTGATTTAATAAGGATCTCTTCCCATTCTTCAAAATTTAATTCGGTATCAAAAGCTGGAAAGCTGGGAGCCAGGCCAACTATTAAGTCCATATCCTGTTTATTAATTAATGAACCAATATGTTCTTTATGATTTTTTACCTCTTTTGCCCCCTGTGAGCAAATAGTTACACAGTTAGCACAATTTATACAGCGATCTTTAATCACTTCTGATTGTCCATCTTTTACTCTCAGGGCCTTCACAGGACAGTTCCGTACACAAGCATAACACTCATGACAGGAATCTTTGATAGTGGTTACTAAATTATTAATTTTAATCGCCCCTTTGACACTCTAATTTATAATATGATACAATTATTTGAAATGATATTAGGAAAGTAGGTTGAAAAATGGCATATAATATAGTAATCTCTCAGATATTAAGCCTTTTCCTTTTAATATTTCTTGGATATGTATTGAGAAAGATGAATTTTATAAATGAAAAATTAAATAAAGGCTTGTCGCGTATTTTAGTAGATGTAGCACTACCTGCTTTAATTATATCTTCGATGATGGTAGAAATCAATAGGGAACTAATAAATTACGTTAAAATATTCACTATTATTACTGCAGTTATATACCTTTTGATTATTATCTTATCAGAGGTTATCGGTAAAATGGCTAGGCTGCCTTTAGCTAAAAACACTGTATTCAAATTCATCCTTGTATTCGGAAATGTAGGTTACATGGGTATCCCTATAATTACAACTTTATTTCCCGAAAACGGTATTATCCTCAATTCAATAAAGATAATCTTTTTTAATGTTTTAGTATGGACATACGGAGTATATTTATTCAATAGAAAAGAAGGAGAAAATTATGATTTTGAATACAAGAGTCTTTTAAATAATGGGGTAATTGCCATTATTATTGGTTTCTTCTTATTATTTACCGGCTTAAGACCGCCTTCTTTTATTTCCGGTTCACTTGAAATGCTGGGTAATATTACATT
This sequence comes from uncultured Halanaerobiales bacterium, assembly GCA_964526845.1. Lineage (GTDB taxonomy): Bacteria > Bacillota > Halanaerobiia > Halanaerobiales > M55B127 > M55B127. Next base: position 9,653 of record CAZGMM010000057.1, read on the forward strand.
TCCTGTTTCAATGTTAGTCATCGGTAGTTCACTAGTTAATGCCAACTTTAAAAAGTTATTTTTTAATAAAAAGCTGATTTTATTGGCTCTTTTAAGATTGATAATTTATCCCCTTATAACCTTATTAGTTCTTTCATTTTTTGAACTCGAACCTATTATCTATCAGGCCAGCGTACTATTAGTGGCAATGCCTTCGGCTGCCCAGGTGGTATTGTTTGCAGAAAAATTTGATGGTGATTGTAAATATGCTTCTGAAGGGGTATTTATAACAACTTTATTCTCAATTATTACAATACCATTATTCCTCTATTTATTGACCGTTATTTAAAATTTTATTAGCTGCATATACAAAAAGTTTAACTCCCTGTTTTAAAATATCTTCATCTAAATTAAAGTTTTGAGAATGAAGTGGATGTATGGTACCTTTCTCTTCATTTCTGGTTCCTAACCTCATGTACAGTCCTGGTACTTCTTGCGAGAAGTAGGCAAAGTCATCTCCCCCCATAGAAGGTTCCGGTATCTCATAAAGATACTCTTCTCCTAAATCCTCTTTTATTACTTCTCTCATTAAATCAGTTAGTTTTTTATTATTATAACCGGGCGGATATTCAAATGAATACTTGAAATAATAGTCCGCTCTATAGGCTTTGGTAATATTTTTTACTATTTCTTCCATTCTCTCTTTTACCATTTTTCTTAAATCATTATCAAAGGAACGGACTGTCCCGGTAATGACAGCTTCTGCTGGTATTGCATTAAAAGCTTCACCTGAGTGAAAAGAACCAATACTTATTACTAAAGGTTTTAAAGTGTCCGTCTCTCTGCTTTTAATCTGTTGAATTCCCATTACTATTTGAGAACCAATTGTGATAGAATCAATAGCTTCATTCGGACGGGCCCCATGCCCACCCTTTCCTTTGATTTTTATTTCAAAATAATCGGGAGCAGCTTGAATTCTTCCCTCTTTTAGACCTACTTTACCCGCTTCAATACCGGGATTAATATGCAGGCCTAAAATATAGTCCACGGACGGATCTTCTAATACCCCCGCTTCTAACATCGGTTTTGCCCCACCCGGACCCTCTTCAGCCGGTTGGAAGATTAACTTTACATTCCCGGTAATTTGTCCCTTCATTTCATTTAAAACCTTGGCTGTTCCTAACAGAATAGCAGTATGACCGTCATGTCCACAGGCATGCATTACTCCCTTTTTCTTTGATTTATAACTTACTTCATTTTTTTCTGTCAGGGCTAAAGCATCGATATCGGCCCGAATGGCTAGTGTCTTGCCAGCTTTATTTCCTTTAATAAGTCCAACTATACCCGTCTCACAGACCCGTTCATATTCAATACCAAATTCATTTAGTTTAGCTGCTATAAAATCTGCGGTTTGATATTCCTTAAAACCAAGTTCTGGATTTTGATGGATCTTTCTTCTCCATTCTATTAGCTCGGTCTGTACATTTTCTGCCTTTTCTTCAATTATTTTTTTATCTAGCAAGTTAAAACTCCCTTTCTTTACCTACCCTATTTTTGAACCTATTTCTACTTCTTTATCGGGACTTAAAAGTACTACTCCATCCTCTCTATAGATACCTAATACTAAAATTTCTGAAATGAAATCAGCTATTTGTAAGGGTGGAAAGTTAACAATTGCAATAACCTTTTTATCTTTTAGTTCTTCCTTGGAATACAGGTCAGTTATCTGGGCACTAGATTTTTTTACCCCTATTTCTTCACCTAAATCTACCCATATTTTATAGGCAGGTTTGTTGGCCTTGGGAAAGTTTTTAACTTTCTTTACTTTACCAACTCTGATATCTAACTGATTAAATATCTCAAAAGTAGTTTCTTCTTTCATTTTTTTATTCTCCTTATTTTAAGGTATTGTCATTGACAATAAATTTATAATAATATATCATTTACTCAGATTAACAGGATTTTCTTGAGGTGATTTCTATGCAAAAAAGAAGTTCAAAAAGGATGGGTACAGATCCGATTGTACCCTTATTATTTAGATTATCAATTCCCTCTATAATAGCAATGGCCATCCAGGCTTTATATAATGTTGTGGACAGTATTTATGTGGGCCGTCTGGGCACTGATCCCTTATCAGCCTTATCCTTGAGTTTCCCCCTGCAGATGATTATTATCGCAATTGCTGTGGGAACTGGGGTAGGCACCAGTTCTTTAATCTCCCGGCGGCTCGGCCAGGGTGAAAAAGAACAGGCTGCCAATGCGGCTGAACACGTGATATTAATCTCACTGTTTTACAGTATAATAATGGCCTTAATCGGTTACTTTTTATCAGATAGACTCTTTGTTATTTTTACTAATGATGCAAACCTTATAAATCTAGGTACCCAATATATTTCCATAATTCTTATGGGCTCAATTGCCTTATTCTTCCCCATGATCTCTAACAATATTTTACGGGGAGAAGGTAATACATTCATACCTATGGTTGTAATGGTAATCGGGGCAGTTATTAATATCATCTTAGATCCCTTTTTAATCTACGGACTCTGGATATTCCCTCGTTTGGGTATCCAGGGGGCAGCGATAGCTACCGTTACTGCTAGATTATTAAGTGGGATATTTTTAGTCTTTATGCTCTTTAGTGATAAAAATGAACTTAAGATGGATTTAAAAACCTTTGAATTTGATTTTAATGTTATTGTTGAAATATATAAAGTCGGTTTCCCAGCTATGATAATGCAGTTTTTAGCTAGTTTCATGTTAGCCGGCATGAATAAAATATTGGCATCCTTTACTACCACCGCGATCGCAGCGGCCGGTATTTATTTTAGGCTCCAGTCTTTTGTCTTTATGCCTGTTTTTGGTCTAAACCAAGGTTATATGCCGATTATCGGCTATAACTTTGGTCATAATAATCCAAAAAGGATGATGAAAACTATTAAATTAGCGGGGGTTATAGCATTTGTCTTTACCACCGCTGGTTTTATAATATTCCAAACAATACCAACTCAGCTCATTACTTTATTTAACAAAGATCCGGAATTAATAAGAATCGGAACTAAAGCTTTAAAAAGAATTAGTATTGCCTTTCCGATTATTGGCCCTGCCATAATTATTTCAACCACTTTTCAAGCGATGGGTAAAGGACTACCTAGTCTGTTCTTTTCCTTTTTACGACAGATTATTGTTTTACTACCTATGATGTATCTTCTAGGTCAATGGTATGGACTCAATAATTTATGGTATGCCTTTCCGATTTCAGAAGTAATTAGTGTGATACCTGCTGCAATCTGGTTAAAACTAACCTTAAATCGCGTTACATCTGAGATGGAAAGAAGAAATAATATGCCCGGCTATTCAAAAGATACAGGATAAACCTATTTATTTTTAGATTGGTGTTTAAAGATTAAAACTAACCCGATCAAGATTAAACCGATTGACCAAAATTCAGCTCCTAATTCAAAATTGATATCAAACCATAATTCCAGGATGAAAAATATTCCGAGGCCGAATAAGATATAGCCGAGGACTTTCATCCTTTTTTCTTTTTGTCTTTTTATTGCTTCTTCGTCTATTTCATATTCCACTTCAGCTTGATCTAATGGTTTGTCCGGGATTATAATCCAGGCTATGATATAGGTTATTAGACCCACGCCAAAAACAAAAAAGAGTATTAAAAATACGAGCCTCACTATAACTGGATCAATTTCAAAGTATTCACCTATTCCACCACATACTCCCCCGATAACTCTACTTTCACGGGAACGGTATAATTTCTTTTCCATCATTCCCCCTCCTTTAAAATTCAATTATTTTTAATTTTATCAATTAAATTGGTTGTAAAACGGGCTGTCATACCCCAAATGACATGATCTTTATACTTATAAAAGTTGACCGGATACTCTCCTTCCCGCCAGTCGTACTCTTTACCATTGCGGATTAAATGGTAAGGAAAGTTTTCATTTATTTCATGTCTGCAGTTAACTACATGGGTCTCAGGTTCATTTTCTAAAAAGTAATTCAACGGCACTGTGAATATTTCTTGTACTTCCGCCTTATTTATTTCTAAATCAGCTAAACTATCTACCTTTAAGAACCCTGTAAATGGATATAATGCTATATTAAAAGGCGGAATCAAATAGTCCATCTGGCCAAATACTTCAATCTGCTTTTTATCAAGCCCAAGTTCTTCTTCCGTTTCTCTCACGGCAGCCTCGCGGGCCGTTTCGCCTTCTTCTATTCTACCGCCAGGAAATGAAACCTCACCTGGCTGGGTACCAATCTCTTCTGACCTAATCTCATAAAGTAGATGTAATTTATCCTCTAATCTAAGCAAAGGAACCAAAACAGCATATTTGGCCTTCACGCCCAAAGGTTTTATTTGGCTATTTTTAATGCGTTTTTTTATTAAGTCGAGATACATAAATTTCACCTCATAGATATTGCATTTATTATATTATAATATATTTCAAAGAAAAAAGACAACCCGCAAGGGGCTGCCTTTTAATTGATATATTTAATTATAACCTATATTTACTCAAAATGCCATTGATCTACATTATAGATAGGTCTTTTGAATACATTCCATACGTGTTCAGGAATAACTAATTGGTCATTATATGCTTCCCCGATTACAGGCCAATATAGTGGATAAGAAGCAACTTCGTCCATCGCTAAGTTTTGCACTGTTCTATATAACTGCCATCTTTCTTCCTGATTAGTAGTCTTTTTGATGAGATCAATTAAAGCATCTACTTCATCATTTTCATAGGTACCAAAGATGGAGTTCCAGCCTGATTTAGAATGCCAGTTTTCAATGAAACTATAGGGTGAAGGTACTCCAGCTGACCATCTTTCTCTAAACATAGGTGCCTGACCATCGGCTGTTACATCCAGATAAGTTCCCCATTCAAGTGTGACAACTTCTACTTCAATTCCGATTCTTGCCAATTGCTGCTGGATCTGTTGTACTTCTAGAACTCTTTCCCTGTAACCAGAAGGAGCAAAGATCTTTGTTTTAAATCCATTTGGATAACCTGCTTCAGCCATAAGTTCTCTTGCTTTATCTAGGTCTTCTTCATAGGCATTAGCATTAGGAGCACTTGCCGGGTGGAATCCAGGGACTCTACCTACAGCAGGTACTGCCATTTCTCCTCTTGTTAATTCAATTAATTCATGTCTATTAATTGCATAGGCAACTGCTTTTCTTAAGCGGACATCACTAAAGATAGAATCTTCTCTTTTGTTAAAGCAAATTCTGTGATCTTCAAATTTATTGTAAGTACCAAACTTTAATCCTACATCTTCTTTGCTTTTTAGATCCTGGAATACTTCAGCCGGCAATTCTGCAATAAAGTCAATTTCTTTTGTCTGCAGGGCCATTACAGCTGAGGTAGTCTCAGGATAGAATCTAAATATTAAATTCTCAATGTGAGGATCTCCATCCCAGTAATCTTCATTTGCCTTGAGTACTATTCTTTGACCTGGAACATGTTCAACAAATACGTAAGGACCAGTTCCGACTGGTTTTTGTTCATAGCCGTCCCAGCCTACTTCTTCAATATAGTCTTTCGGTAATACGTGATTACGAAGTCTCGCATTGGTTAAGAAAGTAACATTAGTTTCACCTAAAGTAACTTTAAGTGTATATTCATCAACTAATTCTAACTTTTCAATGCCTTCATAATAACTTCTGTGTGGTGAAGCTAGTTCTTTATCCATCAATGATTCATATGTAAACTTAACATCTTCTGCAGTTAAGTCTTCACCATTATGGAATTTGATACCTTTTCTAATCTTGAATATATATACTTTACCATCTTCTTCTACACTATAATCTTCAATTACAGCCCCCTCAGCAGTATATGAACCTTCGGGTGATACTTCTACTAAAGGGTCACAAATTTGACTTAAAACAAAGTCGGTTTCCGTGTCCTGATAAGTTATAGGATTTAACTTAGATGGTTCAGCCTGAATAGCAATATCCACGGTTGACATATCATCCTGAGCAAAAGCTACAGCTGAAAAGATCATCAAACCAGACAATAATGATAATACTAAAAGAACTGATAAACTCTTTCTCACATTAATAACCTCCTGTTTATTTTTATAATAAATTATATTGTTCTAAATTATCTTTATGGCAGGCAACCCTCCTTCCATCTGATAAATATTGTAGTTCAGGTTCTACTTCTCTACATTTATCATCAGCATAAGGACACCTGGGTGAAAAG
>CAZGMM010000058.1:0-15447 GCA_964526845.1 uncultured Halanaerobiales bacterium
TATGATCACCTCAATTTATATTATATATATAAACCATGTATATTTCTACTCTCTAAATAAAATGGAGGTTTTGGGATGCAAACTATACTTAAAAATGAAAAGATCAAGAAAGCTTTTTATATTTCAATTATTTTACTTTTAATCGCTTTTACTTTTTCTACACCAACCCTAGGAAATATAATCAAAGTTGAAATAAAAAATCCATATAATGAAATTAATTGGGATAATATAAGCTATTATAAAGCAAACCTTCATACTCATACCAGACAAAGTGATGGTTTCCATTCTCCTATGACGGTAATAAATGAATATAATAAAGTTAGTTATGATATTTTAGCTATAACTGATCACAATGAATATACCTGGCCCTGGAAAGAGTACGGGGTTAATTCTAAAAATATTGATATAGTTGCTATTGATGGTTCAGAATTTAGTGATACTCACCATCTGGGTAGTTATTTTAACGACTATGCCGCAGATGAAAGTTCAGAAGATAAGGTGTTAAATGAAATAGGGAGAAGAGATGGTTTAGCTGTATTTTTCCATCCGGGCCGATACCATAAAACAATTGGTTGGTATAAATACTATTATAATAAATATGACCATCTAGTTGGAATTGAGGTATTTAATAAAAATGACCGCTATCCTAATGATAGAAAACTGTGGGATAGATTACTTTTTGAATTAATGCCGGATAATCCAGTTTGGGGCTTTGGTAATGATGACATGCATAATATTGCTACCGACTTCGGCTGGCATTATAATGTGTTTTTAATGAATGAAAATAATAGAGCGAATATTAAAAAAGCCATGCGGAACGGTCAATTTTATCTCTACAATCCCAAAAAACAAAAGGAACCTATGCAATTTTATATCAAAGAAATAAAAGTAAAGGATTCTACTATTGAAATATCAATAAAAGGTAAATATAATAAAATAGAATGGATCGCTTATAATACAATATCTAAGAAAAGTGAAGTATTAGCAACTGGCAATAAAGTTGATGTTTCTAAGTTTATTTATAATACTAACTATCTCCGGGCAAAAGTGATTAGTGAACAAGGGATAATTTATACTCAACCTTTTGGCATTAAATTTTAAAATGTGGTGTTTTAATGATAAATAGAGAACTAACAGATATTACAAAAAAATCAGGCATAGTATTTATAGGAAGGGTTATCGCTACCATCTTCGGGTTCTTTTTTAGTCTGGCAGCCGCAAGATTAATGGGGGCAGATGTTTATGGGAAGCTGATGTATGTCACTGTTATTATTACTATGCTTTCCCTAGTAACTAAATTAGGCTTAACTCAGGGACTTGTCCAATACGTTTCTAAACTCACAGACAAAGCCAAAAAGGAAGAGAGGAATAGTATAATTACCTTTTCCTTTTTAATTGTTTTTATTTTTTCTATTATTCTTTCAATTATACTTTTTATCTTTAGTGAGTTTATTGCAGTGAATATCTTCAACAATGCTGATTTAACTTTATTGTTAAAAATAATGAGTCCCATTTTGATCTTACTATCCTTAATTGAATTAACTCCCGGTATTTTTAGGGGATTAAAGATAGTTAAATACCAGGTTTTCGGCAGAGACTTAATTCAGTCCATTATTAGACTTTTAGCTGTTTTAATATTAGGATATATGGGGTATAAGATAAATGGATTAGTGACAGCCTATTACCTCTCTATGGCTGTTTCTTTAATCTATTTAACCTATAAAGTCCATAGCTTAAACCTTTTTGGTAAAATTAAAAATAAGTTCAGAAATTCCTATAAGGAACTTTTATTATTTTCAGCACCATTATTAGTATCTTCTATACTTCATTATTCAATCAGTAAAGTTGATATTTTCATGATCGGATACTTTTTAAATACCTCTTCAGTTGGTATCTATACAATCGCTTTAAAGATTGGTACCTTAACCAACTTTTTATTATTTTCGATTAACTCTATGTTCGCACCTAATATCACGACCTTGTATTATAATAATCAAATAACCAAATTAAAGAAACTATACCAGGTGATTACAAAATGGATATTTGCCATCAATTTATCCGTGTTTTTTTTCTTTTTAATTGTAAGTAGAGATGTTATGAATGTTTTTGGAGCTGAGTTTACTGTCGGCTGGTTGGCCTTAATTTTAATTACAGCCGGCCAGGTAGTTAATGCCGGTGTCGGCTCGGCCGGACTTATCAATATCATGACCGGTTATCCCAAATCAGAACTTTATGTAAGTATTATTGTTTTCATAATCAATGTTACCCTAAATTATTTTTTGATCCCAATCTATGGAATAGAAGGGGCAGCTTTTGCTTCTTTAATATCAATCGGGGTAATGAACCTTTTAAGATTATATATTCTATATAATAGATTGGAGTTTTTACCCTATAATAAAAATTATTTACATGTGATTTATTCGGCAATTATAGCACTAATAATCGGTTATCTTCTAAATTCATTTTTAGATCTACACTATTTAATCCAATTAGTTATTATCGGAAGTGGATTTGTATCAGTTAATATCTTTGCTAACTGGAAGTTCGGTCTAGAAGCAGAAGATCTGATGATCATTAGCAAGTTAAAACAGAAGATATCAAAATAATAAATTATACACAATCTCCATAAGAATAAAAATAAGTATTGAAAAAAGAGATAAAAGATGTTAATAATATTAGTGAAGAGGAAAACAGATGACAAAATAAGATAAATCAAAAAATAAGGTGATTGAAATGAAAGTAATTGTTGAAAAAGACTATAAAAAAATGAGCAAGAAAGCAGCCCAGTTAGTTAAACATCAAATAAATGAAAAACCAGATTCGGTTTTAGGCTTACCTACCGGTGGCACTCCCTTACAAATGTATAGTGAGCTTATCGATATGTATAAAAGGGGAGAGGTAGACTTCTCACAAGTAGTCACCTTCAATTTGGATGAGTACTACGGTTTGACGCCAGACCATCCGCAGAGTTACCATTACTACATGTATAATAACTTCTTCGACCATGTGAATATAAAAGAAGAAAACATAAATATCCTAGATGGAATGACTCAAAATATAGAAAAAGAATGTGAAGAATATGAAAGAAAGATTGAACAGGCCGGGGGAATCGATCTGCAGGTATTAGGTATTGGACCCAATGGCCATATCGGTTTCAATGAACCTTCCCAGAGTTTAAAAGACAAAACCCATCTTGTGAAACTGACAGAAGAAACAAGAGAGGCCAACAGTAGATTCTTTGAAAGTAAAGAAGAAGTACCAAAAAAGGCTTTAACAATGGGGATATCAACTATTCTTAAATCTGATAAGATAATCATAATGGCGGCCGGTGAAAATAAGGCTTCCACTATTAATAAAACTTTAAGTGGACAGATCAACACCTGTACTCCTTCCACCTTACTGCAAACCCATCCAGATGTAACTGTAATTGTCGATAAAGATGCTGCTCGTTATCTTTAAAAATAAATATTAATCTTAAAAGCTAACTGGTTTCTCATCAGTTGGCTTTTTTGATTATAATTACAACTAAAATGAGATTAAAAGCAGATATTTAGATTAATATTCTACTCATATTTTTGAATTTTGAAAAAATTAAAAAAGGGTTAAAGTCTCTTTTTGTTTAATAATATGTTATAAAGGAGGTTCGGAAAATGCTGGAGGAAATTAAAAAAAGGGTTCTAACAGCCAATCTATCACTACCAAAATATGATCTAGTTACCTTTACCTGGGGTAATGTCAGTGAAATTGACCGGGAAAATGATTTAGTAGTAATTAAACCCAGTGGGGTACCATATGAAGAATTAAATGAAGAAAAATTAGTGGTCGTTAACCTTAAAGGGGAAATAATGGACGGTGATTTAAATCCTTCTTCAGATACGGCTACCCACCTTGAACTATATAAAAACTTTCCGGATATTGGTGGAATAGTTCACACCCATTCCCCCTGGGCAACCAGTTGGGCCCAGGCCGGTAAGGGAATACCTTGTTTTGGTACTACCCATGCTGACCACTTTTATGGTGAAATCCCCTGTACAAGAAAAATGTCTAACCCGGAAATTAAAAATGAATATGAAAAAAATACCGGCCGGGTTATCGTTGAAACCTTTGAACAAATCGATGAAAATGAGATATCAGCCGTATTAGTAAATAGTCATGGACCCTTTGTCTGGGGAGAAGATGCGATGGCAGCAGTTAAAAACTCTGTTGTCTTAGAAGAAGTTGCTAAGATGGCCTATAGAACTGTGCAATTAGATGATCATAGAGCTTCCATTAATCCTACCTTACTTGATAAACACTTTCTTAGAAAACATGGTAAAGAATCATACTATGGCCAAGATTAATTTTTAATTAAAATATTAAAACTAGGAGGGACAAAATTGAGTAAAAAATATTCAATTGGAATTGATTTCGGCACAAAATCAGGTAGAGCAGTTTTAGTTGATGTAGATACGGGTGAAGAAGTAACTACTTCAGTCCTGGAATATCCTAATGGGGTTATAGATGAAAAGCTACCCTTAGAAGATGAAGAAGTTGAACTGGGTATTGATTGGGCATTACAGGACCCCAATGATTATATGAAGGTTATCTATGAAACCATACCAGAAGTTATTAAGAAAGCAAATATTAACCCCGAACAGGTAATTGGACTGGGTATTGATTTTACGGCCTGTACGATGCTGCCCGTTGATGAAAAAGGTGAACCACTATGTAATAAAGATGAATTTAAAAACAAACCGAATGCCTGGGTTAAATTATGGAAACATCACGCCGCCCAACCCCATGCCAATAAGTTGAATGAAGTTGCTAAAAAAAGAGGAGAAGATTTTTTGAATAGATATGGGGGAAAGATCTCTTCGGAATGGCTATTTCCAAAAATCTGGCAAACTTTAGATGAGGCCCCCGAAATCTATGAAGCGGCCGACCGTTTTATAGAAGCGGCTGACTGGGTAATAATGCAGCTAACCGGGGTAGAAAAAAGAAATATTTCAACCACCGGCTATAAAGCGATCTGGAGTAAGGAAAGTGGTTATCCAGACAAAGAATTTTTTAAAGCCCTGGATCCTCGTTTAGAAAATGTAGTAGAAGAAAAACTCTCAAAAGATATCTATGATTTAGGTGAAAAGGCAGGTAACCTAAAAGAAGAAATTGCCAAAAAGGTCAACTTAACGCCTGAAGTAGCAGTTGCGATCGCTAACGTTGATTCTTTTGTTTCAGTTCCGGCTGTAACGGTATCTGAACCGGCTAAAATGGTCATGGTAATGGGAACTTCAATCTGTCATATGGTGATTGATAACAAGGAACAGTTTGTTCCGGGCATGACCGGGGTAATAAGAGATGGTATCTTACCGGGCTTTTATGGCTATGAAGCTGGCCAATCTGCTGTAGGTGATATCTTTGAATGGTATGTAAGTGAAGGTGTCCCGGCCTATTTTGAAAAGGAAGCAAAAGAAAATGATAAAAATATCTATGAATACTTAGAAGAAAAGGCGGCAGAGCTAAAACCAGGTGAAAGTGGACTGTTAGCCCTTGATTGGTGGAACGGCAACCGTTCGGTCTTAGTTGACGCCGATTTAACCGGTCTGATCTTAGGTCTTCACTTGAATTCCAAACCGGGTGAAATATTTAGGGCGTTAATAGAAGCTACCGCTTTTGGGACCAATAAGATAATCAAGACCTTTGAGGCCAGTGGAGTTGAGATCAATGAACTATATGGTTGTGGAGGATTAGTACAAAAGAACGAAACATTGATGCAGATCTATGCTGATGTAACAAATAAACCGATTAAAATAGCAGCCTCTGAACAAACCCCCGCCCTGGGTTCGGCCATGCACGGTGCAGTTGCAGCAGGTAGGGAAAAGGGTGGATATGATGATATAAACGAAGCGAGTAAAAAGATGGCCCATCTTGAAGATAAAGTCTATCAACCCAATCAAGAAAATGTCAAAATCTATGAAAAATTATATCAAGAATATGAAAGACTACATGACTACTTCGGTCGGGGAGAAAATGATGTAATGAAAAGGTTAAAGGACATCAAACAACAATTTGAATAATTGAATTAAAAGATAAAGTAAACCCCATTTCAAAAGGAGAGTTTTCTAATGATAGAAGATTTGCTAAACAGTTCTTTTAAATGTAATTGTGGTAGAGAACACCATATTAATATTAAAGAAATAATCGTTGGTAGAGATATATTAAAAAATATACCAAAGACTCTTCCTGCTTTAACTGATAAAAAGAAAGTATTATTGATCAGTGATAATAATACTTATCAGGCGGCAGGTGAAAAAACAAGCCGGATTTTAAAAGAAGCTGGCTTTAAAGTAAACAACTTAATTCTTACAGGTAATAAAGTAAAACCAAATCCTACAAATCTTTTTAAAATAATCAGAGAATATACCGAAGATCAATATATTATTGCCTGTGGCTCAGGTTCTATCAATGATATAACCGGATATGCTAGCTATAAAATGGGTAAACCCTATTCTGTAATAGCCACCGCCCCATCTATGGATGGTTATGCCTCTTCAGTTGCTTCAATAACAGCCGAAGGGGTAAAGCAAACCTATAATACAGCCCCTGCTGAAGCGATCTTTGCTGATATTAATGTTTTAAGAAATGCACCACTTGATCTAATTCTGGCTGGTTATGGTGATCTACTGGGCAAGACCACCTCATTATTGGATTGGAAGCTGGCTGATATCTTATTCAATGAATATTACTGTGAAAAATCAGTCAGTATTGTCAAAAATGAATTGACAAATATCATTCAACTGCTGCAAAAAGAAAACATAAGAGCGGCTGAAAATATTGAAACTTTAATTAAGGGATTAATATATTCGGGTATTGCGATGCTTATGGTTGATAGTTCACGGCCCGCTTCTGGTAGTGAACATCATGTTTCTCACTTTTTAGAAATGTACGGTGAAAAAGAAGATCTAGATCTACCCTACCACGGCATTAAAGTCGGGCTAGGAACAATATTTACCACCTCATTTTATCTTAACTTAAAAGAACTGGACTTTTCCACTCTAGAATTTAGATTGAACAAGAAAAAGAGAGAAGAAGAGATAAAAATGATCTATGGAGATAGGGCCGAACCAATTCTTAATAATCTTAACGAACGCTGGAATAAGGAATATATTACAACAGAAGAAATACAAAATAAGGAAAATGATATAAAAAATCTAATTGATAACAATATTGAAATAATTAAACAAGCAAGAAAGATACTAATAGGAAATAATTTTCTACAGACTGATCAAACTGAAAATATCTCAAAACAACTGTTAAAAAATGCTCTAAGGTACGGCTTTGAAATTAGAGCAAGATATACAGTAACAGCCTTTCTAAACCAGGTGGATAAATTAGATGAATTTGTTGATGCCTTACTAGAAGATTATTATTAAAACAACCTAAATATTTCAAAAAGTAATAAAGTTGATAATTTTCAGAATAATTTAAACTTTTAGGAAGGATTTTTAAATTTAATCTATAATGAATATATTAGAACAGATATATTTTTTGAATATATTTGTCTGCACAACCATACAAAACTATATAAGATATTTATTACAGAGGAGGAGCTATCATGGGAATGACTTCCCGACAAAGAATAAATACGGCCTTAAATCATAAAGAACCCGACCGGATTCCGGTTGATCTTGGTTCAACTATTGTAACTTCAATCTGTAAAGGGGCCTATATTGACCTTATGAAGGAACTTGATTTTAAGATTGATGAAAATGAAGTGGAAATAATGGATATAGTACAGCAGTTACCTTTTTTGGATGAGAGGTTACTAAACTGGGCTGAAGTTGATGCAGTACCCCTGATGACAAATGGTCCTTCCGATTGGGAATTGGAAATTAAAGAAGAGGGAGATTACTATACATTTGTTGACCAGTGGGGAGCTAAGCTATATAGACCTAAAGATGGATTCTATTATGATTACCGGGAGTTTCCCATTAAGGAATCTTCTCTTAAAGCCCTGGAAGAAATGGACTGGCCTGACCCCAACGATCCCGCCCGTATGGAAGGTATCAAAGAAAAGGCTGAAAAGTTATATAAGGAAACCGACTATGCCATTGTCGGTTCACCCATTTTTGGGGGCGGTATTTTTGAACATCCCGCTCGGGTGAGGGGCATGGAAGAATTTTTAATGTCGACAGTAAATAATAAGAAGTTCGCGGAAGCGATTATGGAAAAATTCACCCAGTTATATATTCAGGCCACAGAAAACTTCCTATCAGAGGTTGGGGAATATATCGATGTATTTGCCTACTGGGATGATGTTGGCATGCAAAATGGACCCATGATCCGGCCTAGTTTTTATCAAAAATATGTTAAACCCCGGCAAAAAAGGCTTTTTGATACGGTTCGTAAAATGAGTGACGCAAAAATATTTCTTCATACCTGTGGCGCAAGCTCTCAATTCATACCTGATTTTATTGATATTGGAGTAGATATATTGAATCCGATCCAGGTTTCAGCAAAAGGCATGGATCCCAAAAAGTTAAAAAAAGAATATGGAAAGGATCTAACCTTTTGGGGAGGGGGAGTTGATACCCAGAATGTCCTTCCCTTTGGCAGTAAAGAAGATGTGAGAGAAGAAGTCAAAAACAGGATTGAAGAGTTAGCTAAAGATGGGGGCTTTGTATTTGCGGCTGTGCATAATATACAGAATATGGTTCCACCCGCCAATATAATTGAAATGTTCGAAACCCTAAAACAAAATTGGGAATATTAATACTCAAAAATAACAGTTAATATTTCCAAATTATTTTTATCATATTTGTCTATACAAACATACATAAAATTTAAATATTATAGAGTTTATAGTAATTAATAGATATAAAGAGAAAGATACCATTATTTTTAGCTTAACCATAAAGGGGGTGTAGATTGACTTACTAACCAATAATTGATTGGCATGAGGAGACTTTTAATAAAAAAGGGAGGTTTATTAAATGTTTAAAAAGGTAAGTATTATCTTGCTAGCTGTTTCATTATTAATCGGCCTCATGGCTTTTCCGGCTATGGCCCAGGAAGAATCTGATGATCCTGTAGAAATATATTTCTTCCCCGGTGGTAGTCCCGGCGGTACATTCGCAACTGTTGTCTATAATGGTGCTAAAAAGGCCGAAGAGATCTTAGGTGATAGAGTTAAAGTTCACTACAGATGGTCAGAGTGGAGCCCACAACAAATGGTTTCCCAGTTCCAACAAGCTGTTGCTGCTAATCCAGATGGTATAGCTATCATGGGACACCCGGGCGATGAAGCATACAGGCCATTTGTTGAAGAAGCAAGAGAAAAAGGTATTATTGTTACCAGTCAGAATACAACCTTACCAGAATTAGAAGCCAAGTATAAAGGTGAAGGTTTTGGTTATGTTGGTCAGGAACTTTATCCTTCCGGTCAGACCCTCGGAGAAGGTTGTGTTACAAGATTTGGCTTAGGTGAAGGAGACAAAGCCTTAGTTTGGGGTTTAAAATCAAAACCAACCCGTGGTCAAAGGACTAAAGGTGTAATTGATGCACTTGAAGCTGCAGGTTTAGAAGTTGACTACATGGAAATTTCAGCCGAAGTTGATAAAGATGCTTCCAACGGTATTCCCGTAATAGTTGGTTATCTGCAGTCTAACCCAGATTGTGACTTAATTGTTACTGATCATGGTAATCTAACCTCATCTCTACAAACATATATAGAATCAGCCGGCTTAGGACCAGATGACATTATTGGAGCAGGATTTGACCTTTCCGCTGCAACCGCAGAAGGTATTAAAAATGGTTACACAGACTTAGTATTAGATCAGCAGCCCTTCTTACAAGGATTCCTACCTATTTATCAAATTTACCTTACAGAAAAATGGGGATTCTCAGGATTACACATCGATACAGGTGCTGGCTTAGTACATGAAGGTAACATTGACATGATCGCTCCACTAGCAGAAGAAGGTATTAGATAAATTAACATATAGAATACTTAGAAGTGATGGGGCCTTTTTAGGCCCTGTCACTTAATATAACCAGGTAATTCAATTAATATATACACCTACTTATTAGGAGGTTATTAACTATGAGTTTGGTTAATATGAAAAACATACATAAACATTATGGTGGTGTAACGGCCCTTAGAGATATTAATTTTGAAGTAGGCTCCAATGAAGTAGTGGGAGTTATGGGTGATAACGGAGCAGGTAAATCCACTTTAATCAAAATTATCACGGGCTTACATCCCTTTGATAAAGGTGAAATGTATATAAAAGACCAAAAGATAGATCCCAGAAAATACTCTGTTAAAAAAGCCCATGAAATAGGTATTGAAACCGTTTATCAGGAACAGGCCTTAGCTGAAAAGCAGTCTCTCTGGCGTAATATCTTTTTAGGTCGTCAAAAAACAAATAAATTGGGCTTTATTAAAGTAAAAGAAGAGAAGGAAGAGACCAATGAAATAATGAGAGAGTTGATGGGTTTTACCGGGATTGGTGCTAACCCTGATTCAAACATAAAAACCCTTTCTGGTGGTGAAAAACAGGGGGTTGCTATCGGTCGGGCTATGCACTTTGATGCCGACTTAGTTATCCTCGATGAACCAACGATGGCTCTTTCTTTACAGGAAGTTGAAAAGGTTCTTAACTTTATTCGCGATATAAAAAAGAGAGGAAAAGCATGTATCTATATTTCTCATAATGTAGCAAATGTTTATCCTGTATCGGACCGTTTTGTAGTTTTAGATCGCGGTGAGATTGTGGGTAGATATGAAAGAGAAAAGATTTCTCTGCAAGATCTAAATAAAGAATTAGTCGAACTTACTAAAGTAGAAGGTTAGGTGATATAATGAATTCTAACTCTAAATTATTGTCCAAAGAAAAAATATTAAAATATAGAACCCAGGTTGGTCTTATAGGTATAGCTATTATTGTTTTACTATTGTTTATGGTAACAAGTCCAGATGTCTTTTTATCACCACAGATCTATAAATCATTCCTCTCTACTGTACCTTTTGTAGGTGTTATGGCTTTAGGCTTAACCATGATCTTGGCGATGGGAGAGATAGACCTTTCATTTCCCTCTGTAATGGCTTTGTCCGGTTTTATCTTTGCAATAGTTTTTAAAACTACCGGCAGTATTTTTATTGCACTTATTGCTAGTATTGCAACCGGGGCGGTGGTCGGCCTTTTAAATGGACTCTTGATAACGAAAATCGGTATTCCCTCGATCATCGTTACAATTGGTATGCAGTTTTTCATCAGAGGTTTTTCAAACATATTATCACAGGGTAGAGCATATCCCATGGCCTTAAGTGGCAGTTTCTTTTATAAGATCTTCGCCGGTGATATATTAGGACTACCTTCTCAATCTTACTGGTTTATCGGCTTAGGTATCTTTTTATGGTTTATCTTATTTAGACATAAATTCGGTGAACACATCCTTTTTACCGGTGATAATGAGGACGCCACCAAGATGATGGGTATTAATGTTGACCGGGTTAAAATTGCTACTTTTATCTTGATGGCAGTTTTGGCTTCCTTTGCCGGTGTGCTGGACATTTTTAGAATGAGAACCTGGTGGCCGACCATGGGTGAAGGGTACTTAATGATGGTTGTCGCTACAGTATTTGTGGGCGGAACCTCCATGCATGGTGGTGATGCCACGATTCTGGGTACTTTAATTGGTGCCTTTTTAATTGGTTCTCTCGAAGCTGGTATTGTTGCAGCAGGCTTATCAGGATTTTGGACCCGTTTTATTTACGGTCTTCTCATCATAGCTGCTGTAACACTTCATACTGTACTTAAAGAACGGAAATAAATATATTGTATAAGAAAGCAAAAATATACTCTTGTCCAAATATAATATATAGATTTACAGAACGAATATATTTAATGTAAAATGACTTTGAAGGTGATAATTTATGGTAAACGAATACTTACCAAAATATATAAAAATCAAAAATGATATTGAAGATATGATAAATGAAGGCAAAATAAAACCGGGCAGTAAATTACCAACTGAAAATGAGCTATCAGAAAAGTATGAAGTTAGTAGACACACAGTACGTAAGGCTTTAAACATTTTAAGGCAGGAAGGACTATTATATAGAAAACAAGGGGTAGGTACTTTCTATAAAAGTAATTCTAAAAAATCAACTAAAAATATTGGATTTATTAGTATCAGTTTGCACGCCTATATCTTTGCTGATATGTTAAGCTCTGTTGATAAAATTCTTTATAAGAATGGATATCAGATCTTATTGGGTAACTCGATGGATAACCACGAAAGAGAAAAAGAGATCTTAAAAGAATTCATAAAAAAGAATGTTGATGGACTGATCATAGAACCGGCTAAAAGTGCCCGAAATTACCCCAATACTTCCTTGTTAAAGAGATTTGTAAATAATAATATTCCCGTAACAATTTTAGATAGTAAATTCGAAGAAGATAACTTTAATAATATAACAGTAGATGATGAACACGGTGGTATTTTGGCAACAGAACACCTTTTAGAGATGGGTCATGAAAACATTGCTATGATATATAAAGGGCTGCACAAGCCGGCTTTAGGGCGTTTTAGAGGCTATAAACAGGCTTTAAAGAAACACAACATACCTGTCTATAATAATTACGTAAAACAGTACTTAAATTCTGAGTTTGAAGACAGAGCCAACTTTAAAAAAGAAATAGAGAGAATTACAAAAGAATTGATAAAGACTGACCCGCAACCAACCGCCATTTTTTGCTTTAATGATCAGGTTGCCATTCTTGTGAAAGAAATATTACAAAAAGAAGGTTTTAATGTCCCGGCCGATATTTCGATTGTTGGTTTTGATAATTCCAAACAGGTCAATTTAGAAAATATAACCTCTGTGGCCCACCCAAAAGAAAAAGTAGGCGAAAAGGCTGCTAAAATAACCTTAGAAAGAATTAATGATGGTAAATTTGAATACTGTGAAGATGTTATGTTTAAACCCAAGTTAGTAAAAAGAGGTTCTGTGAAAAGAATCCAAAAAGTGGGGTGATGAAATTGGAAAAGATAGATGATTTTGAAGTGTGGTTTGTGACCGGCAGCCAACATTTATATGGAGATGAAGTACTCAAGGAAGTTAAAGAAGATTCCAAAAAGATCGTAAAGGGATTAAATAATTCAGCTCAAATACCGTATAAGATTGTCTTTAAATCGGTGCTCACTAATCCCAATTCAATTAAAGAATTTTTCCAAGTGGCTAATAGTGATAAAAAATGTATAGGAATTGTAACCTGGATGCATACTTTTTCTCCAGCCAAAATGTGGATTGCTGGACTAAAGGCGTTAGATAAGCCCTTTGTTCACCTCCATACTCAATATAATAAAGAAATACCCTGGTCAGAAATTGACATGAACTTCATGAATACCAACCAGTCTGCCCACGGGGGGAGAGAATATGGATATATTGTCTCTCGGATGAAAAAACGTAGAAAGGTTATTGTCGGCTATTGGAAGGACCCTGAAGTCTTACAAGAGTTGGGAAGATGGATCAGGGTAGCGGCAGCCTGGCACGACGCTCAGGGGGCCAAGATCGCCCGTTTTGGTGACAATATGAGAAACGTAGCTGTAACAGAAGGAGATAAAGTAGAAGCTGAAATCCGATTCGGTTATTCTGTAAACGGCTATGGGATCGGTGATCTGGTAGAATATGTTAATAATATAGATGAGAATAAATTAGAAAAAGAAGTAAAATTGATTAAAGAAAATTATAAAACACCTCAG
The DNA here is from genome assembly GCA_964526845.1 of uncultured Halanaerobiales bacterium. Classification (GTDB taxonomy): domain Bacteria; phylum Bacillota; class Halanaerobiia; order Halanaerobiales; family M55B127; genus M55B127. Next base: position 13,747 of record CAZGMM010000058.1, read on the forward strand.
ATAATCGATGAAGATCTTAATCAGTCTATAAAAACCGCTGTCCAGATTGAACTGGGTATGAGAGCATTTTTAGAAGAGGGAAACTTCAAAGGCTTTACTACCACCTTTGAAAATTTACACGGTCTAAAACAATTACCCGGTTTGGCAGTACAGAGATTAATGGCTGATGGTTACGGCTTCGGAGCAGAAGGAGACTGGAAAACGGCTGCTTTGGTTAGGGCTATGAAAGTTATGTCCAAAGGATTAGAAGGCGGCACTTCCTTTATGGAACAGTATACTTATCATTTAGCAGATGATGATATGAAAGTGTTGGGTGCCCATATGCTGGAAGTTTGTGAAACATTAGCGGCAGAAACTCCTTCCCTAGAAGTTCACCCCCTGGGCATCGGTGGTAAAGCAGCCCCGGCCCGCTTGATCTTTAATACACCGAACGATCCAGCTATTAATGCTTCTATCGTCGATCTCGGTAACCGGTTTAGAATGGTAGTAAATGATGTTGAGGTAGAAGCAATTGATGAATCTTTACCTAAGCTGCCTGTGGCGCGGGTGGTCTGGAAACCTCAACCAGATTTAAAGACAGCTGTTAAAGCCTGGATCCTCAGTGGTGGTGCTCACCATACAGGTTTTAGTCAGGCTATTGATGCTAAATATATGGAAGACTTTGCTGATATTGCCGGTATTGAATACGTTCATATTAATAAAGAGACCCATATTTCTGAACTGAAAGATAAGTTAAGATTTAATGAGGTATATTATAAATTAGAAAATAATTAGTTCTTAATATTAATTCAAATACTCTTTTTATCTGAAAGGAAGATAAGATGAAGCACAGAGAACGGGTCCAAATGGCCTTAAACCATGAAAAACCGGATAGATGCCCGATGCAGATTAGCTTTACACCGGAGTTTGCTGCCAGGTTAAGAAAAAATATCGATAAAGAAAATAATAAGAAGTACCATAACCCCCACGGGGGAGGTAATGACTATCTTTTAGAACGTTATATTGATTCAGACCTGCTGCTTACATCTGTCGGTTGGGCTAATTCTTATTACCAAGAAGAAGGCTCTTATACTGATGAATGGGGAGTGGGCTGGAAATCTGTAGAATATGATACTAAGTATGGTAAAGGCCGTTATACGGAGATAGTGGGACATCCTCTGGCAGATGAAGAGAATTTAAATAGTTATCAACCTCCAGATCCTAATCGGCCCGAATTATATGAAGAATCAAAAAGAGTATTAGATCTATATCAGGATGAATACTTCATTGTGGGAGTTACTGTTACTACAATCTTTGAATGTGCCTGGGCCTTAAGGGGCTTAGAAAGAATGATGATGGACTTCATTGAAAAGCCTGACTTGGCGGATGAAATTTTAAATATACCTTACAAATACCATCTAACTGCAGCTAAGAAGTTAGCAAAATTGGGCGTCGATATGATCTGGATCGGTGATGACATGGGAGCCCAAAATTCAATGCTGATTTCTCCCAAACTCTGGCGCAGGTTTTTCAAACCCAAAATGGCCAACTTTATCTCTGAATTAAAAGAAATTAATCCTGATATCAAGGTTGCCTACCATTCTGATGGGGTTATATATCCTATTATTCCTGATTTAATTGAAATAGGTCTGGACGTTTTAAATCCTGTTCAACCTCAGGCGATGGATCCTGTCTATCTCAAAAAAGAATATGGTGATAAAC
>CAZGMM010000059.1:0-15219 GCA_964526845.1 uncultured Halanaerobiales bacterium
TAAAAAAGGCTCTTGAGTAAATAATCTAGCGGAAAGACTTGCATTTTTATATATCTAATGTTAAAATTGATATGTTGCAAATTTAGGAACAAAACATAAATATACCGTTCACTCACAAGGAGGTGAAAGTTGTGCCTATTATTGAATCTGCTAAGAAAAGAGTAAGACAAAATGAAAAGAAGAAAAAGGTCAATGACCGCTGGAAGAATAAGCTGAAAAATGTTATAAAAGAATTTGAAGCAGCTATTGAAGAAGGTAATGTTAAAGAAGCTGAAGAAATGCTGCCTGATGTTTATAAAATTATTGATAAATCTGCTTCCCACAACATTATTCACAAAAACAATGCTGCCAGAAAGAAATCGAAAATGAAGAGGATGTTAAATGAATTAAAAAATGAAAATTAAATTATAACATTAAAAAAGGCTTATTCGTTTATGAATAAGCCATTTATTTTTTATATAGTAATTATTGCGTTTAAAATTGCGTCTTCGACCTGATCCTGACCTGTTTTAACTCTTATATCCGCCTGTAAGAATTTATCTAATAATGCTTCTAACTCCTTAAAGGAATAGTTATCTACGTATTTATAGATTTTTTTTACAGGATAAGGATGTACTCCAATCTTTTGTGCTATGGGTTTATAATTCATACCCTCTTTTTTCAAATCTTTGATAATAAGCATTAATTTCATCCGGCGGGTTATCATCGCAAATATAATTTGAGGTACTTCCCCGCTTGTAATCATGTGTTGATATAGATAAACACTTTTTTCTTTTTCCCTATTACTGATCGCATCTAAAAGTTCAAAGATCTCATTTTCCTTTAATCTTCTGTCCCGGGAGATTACTTTTTTTATGTCTTTTAATTCAACCTTCTTTTTTTCATCTATATAAGTACATATCTTATCTATTTCCGAGTCTAACTGCTGTAAATTATTATTAAACATCTTCTCTAATATTTTAATTCCCCTATAATTAATCTTTTTCCCGCGCTGTTTAAACTGGAGTTTTATCCATTTATCTAGATTCTGATATTTAGGGGGAGCCAGGTTTATTATTTCCCCGTATTCATCTATTATTTCTTTCCTTTTATTTTTGCTTAAATCCTGATTGATCATAATCAATAAAATCGTGCTTTGCGGTATATCTTTAACAAATTTTTTAAATGATTCAAAGTTTCCTATTTTCTGTTTGAAAATATTACCGGCCTTGACGATAATAAATCTTTTCTCAGCCATAATAGGTAAAGTATTTCCCTGACTGGCTATTTTTTTGAATACCTCTTCTTCCTCTTTTATATAACTTAAATTAAAATCTCTAATACTTTCCTCAATAAAATTATCTTTAAATCTTTTTTCAAATTTGTCTAAAAGGTATTCTTCTGAACTGAAGACTAAATATATATTTTTTAGTTGGGGAAGTTCCTTTTTAAATATTTGTTCTGCTTTCTTACTCATATCATAAATACACCTTTCAATCCTTTATTTTTAGCATTTAGTTAATTTTAACATACTTTAAATAATATAATCAATTGATATAGGAATTAATACTATATTTATTACCATTAGTTTTAATTATCACCGCCCCTGAGGTATCGGTTCTCCAAATTCTACTATTCAATTTTCTCAATCTGTCCAATATTTTTTGGTTGGGATGGCCAAAATCATTAATTCCTACACTAATCACAGCTTCTTTAGGGCTAACTGTCGAAATAAACTCTTTTAAACTAGAGGTAATACTGCCGTGGTGGGCAACCTTTAAGATATCAGAATTTAATAATTCATCTGATAAATTCTCGACTAAATCTGATTCTGCTTCTCTTTCGATATCACCTGTAAACAACATTTCAAAGTCCTTATATTTTAAATTAAATACTATCGATTTGTTATTACTATTTTGGTAAACTTTATCTTTTATAGGTCCTAAAAATTCTAATTTGGCTTTTTCAAATCTTAAGATGTCTTGGTTGGCTACTGTTAATATTCTTATATCTTTCTCGGCAGCTGATTTTAAAATATCTTGCACTTTGTTACTATCCTCATCAAATTTTTTAGAAATAATCAGATTTTTAACAAAACCATTTTTTATTAAATAATCAGCATCTGAGCAATGATCCCCATCAAAATGGGTAATAAGTAAATAATCAATCACTTTTATCTTTCTATTTAATAAAAATGGAATTATGGTCCTTTTGACATTACTGCTCGCTCCAACAGTATTGCCGGTATCAACAAGAACATTTTTTTGATTTGGTAACTTAATAAAGATAGAGTCGCCCTGTCCCACATCCAGACAGTAAATTTTTAATAAATTACTATCAGGAACCGGTAAAACTAATATAGATATGGTTATTAAAGTAATGATTATTAATAAAAAAGATAGGTTTTTAAATTTTTTCCTGTACCTAATATTATTCTTAATCTTTAAAAGATAAGATAGTAAAAATATAATTATATAAAATAAGATAACAGTCAAAAAAGAAGGGGTAGTAACTTTAATTTCCGCCGAGGGTAAGTCTGACATTATATTAATACCATCTTTTAAAATTTTTGATAATATAAATATAAGCTTACCAGTAAAATTACTTAATACAGGTATAAATAAATAGAAAGTAAAATGAATTAAGACTAAAAATACTATCCCAGAGACTAATGGTATCGCCCAGAGATTAGTAATTATGCCAGCCGGTGTAACTGTATTAAAATAGTAGGCTGTAAGTGGTATAGAACCTAATTGGGCAGCAATACTAACAGCTAAACCGGTATATAAATAATTCTGAAGTAGCTTAGTCCAGCTGACTATCATAATCAAAACCAAAAAGCTCAGCTGTAATCCGATGGAAAAAAGTTGGTAAGGATTGACCAACAAAACTAAAAAGAGGACCAGTGAAATCAAGCCCGGAAATTCAACCCCAATATTAAACTGTTTACAGTATTTATAAGTCAATCCTAAAAATGAAGCCCTTAAAACTGAAGCCCTTAATCCTGTAATTAATATATAAATAAAGAGGAAGATGGTTAAAATTATATTTTCCATGGACTGGCTCACGGGTAATGGTGATAATATGGCTAGTAAAAAAATAGTAATAAAACCAATATGGAGGCCGGAAATAGCTAATAGATGGTTAGCACCCGCTTTTCTAAAGTTGGTCTCCCAGTTTTGTTTAAGACCGCTTTTTTCTCCCAGTATTAATGCCTTGATAAATTCATTAACGGGTTGGGGAACCTTATTGTTTATGGAATTTAGTAATACCCTTTTTATGCTTATAATTATATTTATAAAACTGGGATTACTCTGAATTTTATAAATCTCAAATACGTTAGCCACACTATACACTTTTTTATTTTTAAGATATTTATAATAAGAAAATCCACCGGGGTTTCTTTTCGGTTTTGGTTTATTTAATCTAAGACGGGCAATGACCAGATCATTATGATTAATATCAGGTTTAACCTGATCTTTATAAAGCTCTATTTTACCATGTTTAACCCTTTTATTATCGACTAAAATAGGTCTTAATCTCAGTGACCTGCCCTCAAGTGAATCCAAATTATATTTTATTTTACCGATAACCTCCACCGTCTGACCATTATGACCTGTAATAGAATATTTACTATTATAACCGGCCTCATAATATAATAGGTAAAAGAAACCGAATAAGAAAATTATTATCAAAATTATCATATAAAGTTTCTTGGTATTATCCAAGAGTAAAAATATTAAGATCATACCCACTGACAAGATTAAAATAAGCCTGAAGTCTAAAAAGTAATAACCAGTAATTAAGCCCACTATTAAAAATAATACTGCTTTGATCAAAAATTCATTATTTAGTTTCACTATCTTATCAAATCCTTTATTGTATAGATTATTTAATTTCAATTATGTGGTATTATTATTTGGTCTTTCTTATAAATCTTTTTATTGAGATCTATCTTCGCTAAATCTGCATCCTCTCTTAAAATAATAATATTATTGATTATTCTTTTTAATTTAATGCCTGGTTCAACTTCATAAAAACCAGGATTTTTAACGGCGCCACTTATATGGATTTTCACCCTTTCTTCCTCTTCACTATTTTGAGAATAATAATTGAACTTTTCTTTTTTAAACTTTTCTAGGGTAACCGCCTTGTAATTTTGTCTGATTTTTCTTGTTTCATATACCTCAAAAACTGTCATTAATAAAAAGACTACTGCTAAAGTTAAGACTGAATATACTATTTTAGTTTTAATTTTGATCACCTCTATACTATATATTACTATATTTGTTAATAATTTCCTTTTTATGTAATAAAAAAATCCCCGCTATGGGGATAATTTTTAAAGATGGGATTTAATTTTTTTAATGATTAAATCATTGGCAATATCATTTAATCCCCCGTGGGGAATTATGATATCGGCTAAATATTTTGTGGGTTCCACATATTTCTCATGCATCGGCTTTACTGTAGCCATATACTGGTTTCGGACTGAATCAAAAGTCCTATCACGTTTTTTGATATCGCGGTTAATTCTTCTTAATAGTCTTATGTCTGCATCGGTATCAATGTAAATTTTTAAATCAAACAGATCTCTTAACTCGGGGTAATGAAAGATTAAAATCCCTTCTACAATTATAATGGGAGAAGGATTAACTTTTTTGGTTTCATTCAACCTTTTATTTGTTTTATAGGAATATACCGGTCTAGCGATAGGGGCTCCTTCTATTAACTGTTTTAAGTGGTCTATTAATAGGTCGGTTTCAAAAGAGTCGGGATGATCAAAGTTAATCTTTTCTTCAGGTACAGAAAAATGACTTTTATCATGGTAATAAAAGTCATGCCTTAACATTGTAACTTCATCTTGAAATGCATTTTTTAATATTTTAGCTAGAGTAGTTTTACCAGAAGCCGTTCCACCTGCTATTCCAATTAGTAGTTGTGACAACTATTTTCATCCTTTCACTATTAATAATCTTATTTAATAGTATAATAACTTATCGAGACGAGGTCAAGTAACTTTTAAAAATAAATTTTATATATTTTTACTAAAAAAGCCACAGTTAAAACTGTGACTTATCTATAACCGTTTTTATATAACTTTTTTTGTCCAAAATTTTGTTCTCTTTTTTTCTTTTTTTGTTTGTTTTCTTTTTTAATTTTATTGATATCATTAAACTCTTTATATATTTCATGGATGGCAACAACAGCTGTTTTAGTGGAAATATTTTGGTTTATTACCTTATTGATGATCTCATTTATAACATACCTTGCCTCTTCGGGCAGACCCACTATATCATGGATTAATTCTTCGATATGTTCTTTGATTTCGGCATGATATGTAAAATCATCAGCAGATTTTTGTTCTTTTGCCTGTATCATTTTTCTTAGCTCAATTAACTTAAGTAAAGTTTCAGTTCTTGATAACAATCTTAGATCGCCTCCACTTTAATAACTGTTTTGCCTATAATCTTCGTCCGGAGAACTTGCAAATTTAAACTGATAACCCTTTGTCATTTCACTTATCCGGGAAGCTAAATAGGTAGCCGCTTTTAAGTGATTTGTTTGAAAATAGGGGTTACTTTCATTATTCTGGGCTAGTTTGAAAAAATCGCTATTGGAAGTAAAAATCACCGGTTTATTATAATCATATCTATGGTTTAACCAGGCTGTTAGGTTACCGAAAACAAAATCGGTATTTCGCTCACGTAAAAAATCATCTATTACCAATAACTTTGAATTCATAACTGCGTTTTCTATTGTATCCAATTCCCTTTTTAAGTCCCGATTAGAAGAATTAAACTGCCTTTTTTTCCATAAATAGTTGACTTCACTCATAAAAAAGACCGGACGCCAATTATAGTCGCTAAAGGATACTCCCCGGCGGGAGTAATACTCCGGTTTTTGTTTATATATTTCTTCCGCAAAGACTTTGGCAGCTGTTTTCAGGGCAGCAATAGCCACATGTGTTTTGCCACAGCCGTTGAACTTACTATAAATATAGACAGACTGAGGTCCTTTAATTGCTGTAAGAATATTCTCAGCATAAGTTTTTATTGCTTTTATTTTTTTGACATTTTCTTTTGGACAAGCATTGAACTTGAAAGTTGAAAAGCTTGCATTGTCAAACTTAGGGGGGATATGGCTGTTATTTATTATCACATCATAGATCTTCTTAACTGCTTCTTCTTTAGGGACATGCTTATCTATATCGGTCTTCGAAGTCTGATTCGAGGGCTTCTTTTTCATCTCTTCTTTCTTTTTTTCGATTAATTTCTTGAAGTCTTTTTTCATATTCTTCCATCCTTTGTTTTTCTTCCTTAAAGTCGTAGATAGTATATATTGATCTATTTAGATAGTCTCTTAAGATAGAAACCATGTAATTGGCAGGATTGCCTTCGGCTTTTTTTGAACTGATTTTCATTACTTCTATTATCACATCTTCACTGATACCGTCTTCCATAAAGGAGAGGAGTTTTTGTAAAAGAGTGGGAGTTAAATTTAAGGTTCCAAAGTATTCATCCCATTTACTGGCGATCTTGGAACCCGCTTGTTCATAATTTACTTCTTTTTTATCTTTAGGTAAAATACTCTCGGGAATATTTAGATAGAGCTGTTTGTCTTCCCTAATTAACCAATCCTTATTAAGTAAGGAATTGATTATTTCTTTTTTTATATTTAAATTGTTTTTTTCAAGCAGCCATTTATTTTTTGTAATCAAACTAGACTGATCAATTTTAGAAAACAACTTTACTAAAACTTTAAACTCATTTAGATTTAATTTATCATCTGCGAAAAGTATTTTCGGAACCTTAAAATACTCTAAATGCTGCATTTTAACCACTCCTGACTTTTGGGCAGCATCAATAATCATAACATAATATTTTTTTTAATTCAATCACAATAATTTTATATTTTTATTATTTTTTTGGCGTATCTTTTAAATTCAACAAGAGTTCATTTATCCCTTTTTTAAAATTAAAAAACAGGAGGTGAACTCCTGTTTGTTTCGGGGCGGTATTACTTAAATTATAGGAATTTTGTTTTTTTAAATTTTTTTTATTTTTTTATCTTTATCTGCAAAGCCTCTTATTTCATAAACATAATTTACCAAAATATTAATCCATGAATCTATTTATTACATTTAAAAGCTCATCTATTATCTCTTCGTCCTCATTTTGTAATGAACTCTGAACACAACCATTAATATGTTCCTGTAATACTTTTAAGCCTACTTTTTTTAAAGCACCCCGGGCTGCCACGATTTGAGTCAAGATATCTACACAGTATTTATCATTTTCGACCATCTTTTTGACCCCCCGGGTCTGGCCTTCTATCCTATTTAAGCGGACAAGTAGGTCTTCTTTTACTTCTTCAGATATTGAATTCATCTGTGATCACATCCTAATTAGATATTTTCATTTTTGGAAACAATATTAACAATTTCCGATTGGAATTTTTCACTTTTTGAGATCCGTTTATCAATCTTTTTTGTCAGACGATAAGAAAGGTATAAAAAGACAAAAGAAGATAAAATTCCCGTTACTTCAGCACTCAAAGTTCCAAAGAGCCAATTTAAGCGGGCCCCAATAAAGTAACCACCTACAAAAAATAAGAGGGGAATTAAATATATCATTAAAGAACCGAGTACAAGGGAACTGTCCTTTAATTCAATACTTACTGTATCTCCGACCTCTACATTCTTTTTGCTTTTTACTTCTACATACATTTCATCCTGTTCATGCGAATCTTCCATCCCTAAAATACAGTCTCTATTACATTTACTACAGGCAGAATGGCGGGTTACTACCACCTTAGCCGTATCATCTGTCACATCTACCACACAAGCTTTTTCTCTCATCTTTAACACTCCTAGTATAATTATCTAATGAATTTAGAAGGATCTTTTCTACTGGGTGCATCCTTTTCATCTTTTATATAACCTAAAGGGGTAATTGTCGCAATATAATGATCTACAGGGATATCCAACTTCCTCTTTATACTTTCCCGGTCCATATCAGCAATCCAGCAGGTCCCCAGGTTATATAATCTTGCAGCTAACATAAAATGGTATGCTGCTATATCTGCATCCTGCTGATATCTGTTAGACTGCTCATTATCAGAACAAATCGCTACTGCCATCGGGGCTTTTTTTATAGGTTCTGAAGCAGTCTTTCTGATAGAAGCAAGGTCACAGATTAATTCCTCATCTCTTATAAACTTAAAATAATAAGACTGTGAGTTCATAGAGGTAGGGGCATATCTACTAATATCAATTACTTTGTTTATTACGTCTTCCGGAATTTCCTTTTCACTATACTCACGATAACTTCTTCTTTTTAATAACAGTTCTTTGCCTGTTAAAAAGGGGTTAATATTATGTAAGAAAGTTTGAAACTCCAGGGTACGCCCTTCCGGATCTTTTGCAAAAAACTGGTATATATTAAATTTATCATTTTCTTTAGGTTCTTCAATTACTTCAAGCTTCCCGTTATTATATACCTTGTCTACTTCCTTTTTGTTGTTATAATAAAAAGTAATAATTCCATCATTATCTATCTCATCACCTTCACAAAACCCGAGTTGTAAATTGCCCTTTTCAAAAATCTTGCATTTACCCTGGTCCTGCCATAGCTGCATACCTATGACATTTTGATAAAAATTAGATATCTTTTCTAAATCTTTTGTTTTTTTAAATACAATACCTGACATAAATAACACTCCCTAAATTAATTGGTTAAAAAATCAAAAATATTACTCAAGACACTACTGTCATTTATTCTATAAAGTTCTGTATAACCGCAGTTACTGCAGCTTACTGCGATAAACTTTTTGTTTTGGACATCAAACAGTTTAGAAAGTTTTCCTCCTGTGGTCCTTAACTCCGTTTTATCATAACTTTTGCTTCCACATTTTTCACATTTGAATTCTCTGCCCATCTTTCAACCCCCATTAACTATTTTCTTTATTATATCAAAAAACCCCTGTCATTAAAACAGGGGTTTTGGTTAATTATTATTATTTATTTATTTGACAACTACATTTACAAGCTTTTTGGGTATTACAATTGTTTTTACTATTTCTTTGCCCTCTGTATATTTTTTAACTTTTTCTTGTGCAAATACTTTTTCTTTTAGTTTTTCTTCAGAAATATCAGCACTCACATCTATTCTATCCCTTACTTTACCATTGATTTGAATTACAATGGTGACCTCTTCTTTTTTAGCCGCTTCAGCATCGAATGCCGGCCATTGAGCACGGTGAATACTGTTATCTCGCCCAATTCTATGCCAGAGTTCTTCTGTCATATGAGGTGCAAAGGGAGCCAGCATAAGCAGTACTTCTTCCGTAATAAAGGCAAATAGTTCTTTATTGATCTTATCACTATTATTCCCTAAATAGTGGTAAATCTCATTGACAAGTTCCATAATGGCACTGATAGCTGTATTAAAGTTAAGTCTATCTTCAATATCTTCTGTTACTTTCTGAATTGTTTCATGTAGTTTACGGTGTAGTTCTGTTTCTTCTTCATTTAAACTAGATTGGTCTATGGTAACTTCACTAACATCTACTTCTTTGATTTCTTCAATATTATTTGCAATAAATCTCCAGACCCTATTCAAGAAGCGGTCAGCTCCTTCGACCCCTTCTTCACTCCATTCCAGATCTTTTTCTGGTGGGGAAGCGAACAGGATAAAGAGGCGGGCTGTATCTGCTCCATATTCATCAAGTATTCGGCCGGGATCTACTACATTACCTTTTGATTTAGACATCTTGTCTCCATCTTTTAGTACCATACCCTGAGCTAACCATTTAGTAAATGGTTCACCGGCACTAATCAGGTCAAGATCTCTTATTACTTTGGTAAAGAATCTTGCATACAGTAAGTGAAGAATCGCATGTTCAATTCCCCCAATATATTGATCAACCGGGAACCAGTCTTCTGCTTTATCATAATCAACCGGTAGACTGTCATTATGAGGATCGATATATCTCAAGAAGTACCAGGATGAATCTACAAAGGTATCCATGGTATCGATATCTCTTTTTGCCTCTCCTCCACATTTGGGACAGGTGGTATTGACAAAGTCTTCCGCCTTTGCCAGGGGAGAAAATCCGGTCGCAGAAAATTCCACATTATCCGGTAGTAAGACAGGTAGGTCTTCTTCCGGCACTGGTACAGCCCCACACTCATCACAATAGACAATTGGGATAGGAGCTCCCCAATATCTCTGCCTGGAAATCAACCAGTCTCTCAACCTATAGTTGATCTGTCGTTCGCCGATTCCCTCTGCTTCCATGTCATCAGCCATTGCTGCAAAGGCTTCCTCTACATCCATGCCGTTATATTTACCCGAATTGATGAGATGACCTTCTTCTGGATAAGCTTCTTCCATGGTAGAACCATCCAATTTTTCTTCAAGATCATCGGGCTGAATAACAGCTTTTATCGGAAGATCATATTTTTTGGCAAAGTCAAAGTCTCTTTGGTCATGGGCGGGTACAGCCATTATCGCACCGGTACCATATCCCATAAGAACATAGTTGGCGATCAAAATTGGAATTTTTTGGCCGGTCATCGGGTTTGTTGCATAACTACCCGTAAATATACCTTCTTTTTCCGATTCAGGTGAGGTTCTTTCCATCTCTTTTTGCTTCTGTACCTTTTTAATAAAATCTCTGATTTCATCTTCCTTTTCTTTACCGGAAATCAATTCATCTACATAAGGATGTTCTGGAGCTAAAACCATATAGGTGGCTCCATAAATTGTATCAGGGCGAGTAGTAAAGACCTCTAGTTCTTCCCCAATTTCCTCGATGGGAAAGTTAATACTCATTCCCTCACTTCTACCGATCCAGTTTTTCTGCATAGTTTTAACTCTTTCCGGCCAGTCTAATTTATCATGGCCTTCCAGTAATTCATCCGCATATTCAGTAATTTTCAAAAACCACTGTTCTAATTCTTTTTGTTCTACCTCTGTTCCACATCTTTCACAGCTGTTATTGACTACCTGTTCATTAGCCAAGACCGTATCACAACTGGGACACCAGTTAACAGCCTGTTCTTTTCTATAGGCTAAATCATTTTCAAACATCTTCACAAAAAACCATTGGGTCCATTTATAGTAATCGGGGTCAGCAGTCGCAACTTCCCGGTCCCAATCATAACTGAGGCCCATCGCTCTCATCTGTTCTTTCATACTTTCAATATTTTCCCAGGTCCATTCCCTCGGGTGAATATTACCGTGTTTAATAGCTGCATTTTCAGCCGGTAGGCCAAAGGCATCCCAACCCATAGGGTGAAGTACATTATATCCTTTCATGCGCTTAAAACGGGCTATTACATCCCCTATAGAATAAACCCTTACATGACCCATATGTAATTTGCCTGAGGGATAGGGAAACATCTCTAATACATAGTAGTTATCTTTTTCATCTTGATTTTTAGTTTTATACAAAGATTTTTCCTGCCAATCTTTCTGCCATTTTCCTTCAATCGCTTCAAAATTATAATGACTTTCCATTACAATCTCCTCCCTGAAATATATGATTATTATTACAAAATAAAAAAACTCCTCCCGGTCAAGGGACGAGTTAGTTACCCGTGGTACCACCCTAATAGATAGTAATTATCCACTCAAAAAAGTTAACGCCTTTTTTACGATACTGCTTACTTACTTCAACAGTATAGGTTCCGGAACGAGTTCGACTTTTTTCATTACTGCTTTTCAGCTGCCAGCAGCTCTCTTTTAAATGAAAAGAAGTCTAATGCTTTCCTTCATAACCTCATTTATCATTGTTTATCTTTGTAAAAATTATATTAATTTATTAACTTAAAGTCAAGAAGTTTCTTCTTTTTTTAATATTTTCTTGGCATCAGCCCATAGCCTATCCAGTTCATAGTATTCTCGTTCTCTTTTATGGAAAATATGGACAATTACATCGGCATAATCCATTAATATCCAGCGTCCGTTGTCTTTACCGGCAATCTGTTTGGGGTATACCCCTTCTTCATCCAGTTTTTCTTCAACAGCACGGGCAATAGCCTGGACTTGTTTATCGGTATTACCGGAACATAAAACAAAGTAATCAGCTATGATAGTTAATCCTTCTACATTTAAAATCTCTATATCGAAAGCTTTTTTATCGTCAGCTGCTTCTGCTGCTAACTCTGCTATTCTCTTATAATTTTCTTCTGGCATTAATTAATTTCCTCCTTTTTTGCTATTTGATTTTCTACAAAGTTCTGCCCCAGAATTATCTGGAAGTCTACTTCTATTTCTTCATTCTTCTCTATTTTGCCGCCCATTACATCTTTTAGTCCTCTGGCTACCTTTCTATTGCCATTCTGGTAATATATAATGGTTTCCTGATAATTAAAGTCCTTTGCATTAGCTACTTCCTTGATATTAAAGCCATATTTTTCTAACTCTTCGGCTGCTTGCCCGGCCACCCCTGAAACACCATTTCCATTGAGAATTGTTATCTGGTATTGGTCGTTTTGAATATATTCTTTACTTCTAATGAGATTATTAACCATGATCTTTAAATCTTCTTCCTCCGGTATCCAGTAACTGGCCCCATTTATATATTCGGGCCGGCCCGGCACCATCTCGGTTTTTAAATTATTTAAGTTAGTCTTTTTGGCTAACTTGGCAAAGGGAGTTACATCTTTTAAGGGAATATTAGTATTAACAGAATCCATTACCTCTTTATAGATCGTAGGTAAATTAAGAAGTACCTTTGAGGAAGTTGCCTTTTTCATAACTGCCTGTATAAACTTTTGCTGTCTGGCAACCCTTCCTATATCTCCACTGGTACCTCTATATCTAACATACTGTAAAGCTTTTTCACCATTCAAATGAACATTTCCGGCCGGTAAGTCAATATACAAGCCGCCGGCTTTGTCAACATAATGGAGGGGCTTTTCGATCGTTATATCAATTCCCCCAATTAAGTTTATTATTTCGGCAAAGCCTTGAAAATCTGTTTCAACATAATAATCCAGCTTTATATTTAAAAAATCCTCTACAGTTTCCCTAAGTAAGCTAATACCACCATAAGCATGTGAGGCATTAACCCTATCATAACCATGACCGTTTACCTTCACCCTGGTATCACGCGGGATAAATAACAGGCCGATATTATTAGTATCTAAATTGACACTGGCCACGATAATTGTATCCGCCCGGGGTGGGCCATTAATTGAAGAATCATACCCGGCTATCAAAATATTCATTTTAGATTTTCGAAAAGGGTTTAAGTTTACTAAACTAAACTCATCATTCAATAATATATATAGAAATAAACTAATAATAACAATTAAAAGGAAAATCCCGACAATTTTCCAGTTTATCTTTTTTAATCTTTCTAACATTTATTTGGCTCCCTTCAAGAGTGAGTTCCTTGTATAAAGTGTATTTGGATGAATTACTCGTTTTCGGTCAATATTATATTTAATTGTAAAATCACAGACTAATATGACTGCTTCATCTAAATCTTTATCTATCTTCTCTCTTATTAGATCAACTCCAGGGAAATTCCTGCCTGGCTCTACCACATCTGCTACAAATATGATCTTTTCTAACCTGCTCATCCCCGGTCTACCAATCGTGTGAAACCTTATTGCGTTTAAAATATCTTCCTCTTTAATCCCAAATTTATGTTCTGCTAAATAAGCTCCCACCGGAGAGTGAAGTAAAGCAGGTATGTCTTTTTCTAAGTCATCAACTTCAATGTTATTTTCTTCAACCATTTTTAGCAGTTTTTCATCCTCATAATGACGGGCAAAATCGTGTAATAGAGAAGCTATTTTAACTTTATCTATCTCAACTGGATATCTCTTTGCTATTTTTACAGCCGTCTCTTCTACAGCCCGAGTATGTTTTAACCGGAAGTTTTTAGTTTTCTTTAATTTTTCTTTTAATTTTTTTATTTCTACCATTTATGTCACCTATAGAGGTTATTTTTATTAATATACTCAACCACTTTATCAGGTGTGAGATATCTAATTGACTTTCCTTCCCTCACAAAATTCCTTATCATTGTGGAGGAAATTTCAATCAAAGAATTATCCAAAATATGTATGTGATCTTCGTATTTTCTTAATCTCTGATCTTTCATTATCTTAGTAAAAGAATAGTCATTACGCTTTGCAACTATTAAATTAGAATTTTTAAGAATATATTCAGGTTGATGCCAGTTGAATATTTCTGCCAACGAATCGGTCCCAATTATTAAATTAACCCTCTCAACATTATATTTATCTTTGAAATGCTTTAATGTATCAGCTGTATAGGATTTTTCCTGTTTTTTGATTTCCCATTCGGAAATTTCAAAATGGTTGTTATTGGCCAGGGCTAATTTTAACATATTATACCTATCTTCAGCTGAATCTATCTTTTGTTCTGATTTATGGGGAGGATTACCGGCAGGCATAAAAATAACCTTATCCAGATTAAATTCCAGATAGGCTCTTTCTGCACATATTAAATGTCCGAGGTGAACCGGATTAAATGTTCCTCCAATAATTGCAAAATCCATAATCTACTCCTTCCATTTTACTTATTTAATTATAATAAATAAATTTAGTATATTCAAGTAAATTAATCAACTAAGAAGGATTAACTTTATTTGTGTTGAAATAATGAAAAATATAAGGAGGTATATAGAGATGATCTATCAATTTAAGAATAATAAACCAAAAGTAGACGATACCGCTTTTATCGCGCCCGGTGCAAAAATTGTTGGAAATGTAGAGCTAAAAGAAAATACGAGCATCTGGTATAATGCAGCTTTAAGAGCTGATTTAAACCAAATGGTTTTGGGAAAAGGTACAAACATCCAAGAAAATTCAGCTTTACATGTTGATACTGATAAACCTTTATATATAGGTGATTATGTAACAGTCGGTCACAGTGCTACAGTACACGGCTGTACCGTTAAAAATAACTGTCTAATCGGTATGGGAGCCGTCATTTTAAATAATGCTGTAATCAATGAAAATTCAATTGTAGCAGCCGGCAGCCTTGTAACAGAAAATAAAGAATTCCCGGCTGGAAGCTTGATTATGGGTTCCCCCGCCAAAGCAGTTAGAGAACTAACTAAAAAAGAAATCGCAAGTATTCAAGAGTCAGCTGAACATTATATGCAGTTAGCACAAGAACATAAAGAAAGTTTAAAATAATAGAGTAGGGCGACCACTTTAATGGTTGCCCCCTCATCAAACCGCACGTGCCT
>CAZGMM010000060.1:0-14933 GCA_964526845.1 uncultured Halanaerobiales bacterium
ATTGACTTAAACACTGAAATTAAAACATTGTTCAAACTATCTCAAAAGCTTATTAGACAAAGTTTACAATTTTTCCACTAATGTTTTTTATAGTCATTCTTGTTTATTATTAAGATTATTAATTTTTAATAATCTAATTTAACAAATTTGTAACCTTTATCTTTTAATTCAAGTATTATTATCTCAATCGATTTGATAAATTCCTCTTTATCACTATCTTTCCCATCATGTAAAAAAATTATGGAGCCCGGTTGTATGTTTTCAATAACTTCTTTGGCAACTTTACCCGCATTAAAAGGTGATCTATATTGTGACGACGGATCATAACTACCAGTTACTAATTTTTTATCCATATTTTTTAATACTAATGGTAAAACAATATATTTAGAAGAATAGGGAGGGCGAAAATATATAACTTCTCTTTGCCCTACTTCTTTAATTAATTCTTCAGTTTCTAGTATTTGCTTTCTAATAAAAGATGGAGATTTAAATATCAAGCGAGGATGGTCATAGGAATGGTTTCCTATAAGGTGACCTTGGTTATAAACCGACTTGGCGATATCAGGGTATTTTTCAATATTCTCACCCAACATGAAAAAAGTCGCTTTAACATTATATTTATTTAAAAGTGAAAGAAGAGCGGGCGTTCTTATTTCTGAAGGTCCATCATCAAAAGTTAATGCTACCACTTTTTCATTACTCTCTAATTCATGTATAGAATCAATAAAAAATGAATTCTGCCAGGAACGACTGTATTGAAAAGTAGTGATTCCTACTATTAAAATAAAGGCTAGACCTATAAATAAATATATAATTGCTTTCTTCATTTTATTCTTCCTCTCCTACTTATTAAATGCTGAACGACATCTATATTATTACCATTATTTTATATCTTTAGTATATTAGTAGTTTCTTAACTCTATAGTTTATTATATACTTTTTAAAAAACTGTATGAAAGAAACTTCATTGAGCCCTTAATTCTTTTAAATATTTAGATTCGGAGATAATATTCTCTGGGCTTAGAAACATTAATTCTTTAATATAATCTTCTCCCTTTTCTTTTATATATTGTTCAACTATTTTAAACCCATAATAATAACTTATTCTAGGCGGCCAGTCTGGAATATAATTCAACCTTTCCTCCCACATTTTTCTTGAAGCTATAAATAATAATATACATTCTTTTGTTGATTTATTCTGCATAGCTTGCGATATTTCTTTCCAATATAATTGCTCATTATTTTTAATCATATTCATTTGTTTTCGAGAATAAAGTAAAATCTTTTCCAAACTATATTCTGGATTTACCAGATATGAAAAATAACTGGCTAAACCATCATCTATTAATAACTTCGAAAAATTTTCTTCTCTGATTACGCCCTTCTTATCAAGCTGATTATAATGATAAAGATGAAATAATTCATGGCTAAGTACAGGTGATATAATTTCCTCGGGATTACCATATTGACTTACCACTTCAAAAGCAATGATAATTATATTTTTGTTTTTATATTGGTCTATATATATTCCAGAACGAAAATCACCTATTAAAAAATATATTTCTAGATTATTAACCTCATCCAGTAGGTCCTCACTTTTTTTAACCACTTCTTGGATCTTAGTAAAATTAAATTTTTCAACTTCTTTGATTATATTATTAAAGTCTTCTTTTTTCCACTTAATTACTTTATTTTTTAATTTCTTTTTCTCAAATTTATCCCAGCGATTAAAATGTCTATTCAAGATTTCCTTATTAGGTTCATAATAAAATTTATTATATAAATCCCATACTTCAGCTGTACCTAATTTGGGATATATTTTTTCAGTAAAATCATCTATTAAATTATATATCATAATTTTCCTCTCCAATTTCTAAAAATATATAAGAACTGACAAACCTGATTTTTATTTTGCTATACTTTATCCACTATTAGTAAACTTATTATTATATCTTATTTATCCTCCCACCAATTATAATTATTCCCCAATTTTAATATATTCTTATACATAACTTTTTCTAATTGGTCTTTTGGTACTATCTCTTTTAAGATAGCAATAGTTTCATTAATATCTGCTGTTGGATAGTCTGATCCAAAGATAATATTATCAAAACCTATTTCTTCAAAAATATTATATATATTTTCTTGAGGTAGATATTTTTTTAATACCGGCATAACTCCCGAGGTTTCAAAATATACATTCTCATGGTTTAATCTCGGCATATCGTAAAAATATTTTACCCCGCCGAAATGGGCAATAATAAAATCAATATTATGAAATGATCTAACCATCTTTTCAATATTTACGGGATCAGAATTATCAATTAAACCAGGGGGAGAACCAGGATAACAATGAATCGTTATTGGTATATTTAATTCTCCTGCTAATCTATAAACACTTAATAATCTCCAATCATCTGCCTTGACTCCTAAATTTTGTAAATGTATTTTAATCCCCTTTAACCCTTTATTATAGTAGTAAGTGATTTCCTCTTCCAATTCTTTTATACCGCCTGCCAAATGAGTTTTAGAGATATCAATATCAATAAATCCAACAAAATTTTTTGTATTATTAACTATTTCAACCATATAATCATTCATTTGTTTTACTGGTTGATAAGAAATATCATTAATCGGCATTAAAATAGCTTTATCAATTCCATGCTTTTTTAATCCGTTTCTTACTTTTTTAAATTCAACATTTACTTCTCCATTACACATAGTTCCACATTCAAGAGTATGGACATGAGCATCAATAATACGCACAATAATCACCCTATATAAAATATTTTTTAATTAGCCCCTCAAAAAAGTTTTATTTTAACTAATGTTAACTATAATTACTCTTCCAGATATTCTGCTATTTCTTTTCTTCTTTTTTTAAAGTCTGTTTCATCTATATCACTTAAATCCACTTTTTTACTCACTGCTTTAATCGATAGACTTTCTATAAGGGCTCCTACAACTAAAAAACCTATTGTTAGCCACACATATAACCAGGGTATTTCTATAATCAGCTGTTTGTTAAAAAATATTGTATCAAAAAGTTTTAAGCCGAATTTAACACCAATAACCGTAGCAAATAAATATCCACCAAATTCAAAAAAGGTTAAAATAATTCCGCCTCTAGCTTTGGGTCTAGAAAAAACAACCCCATGCCCAAAACCTTCCCAGGTTGTTAATAATAGTGGAATTAGAAATATAATACCATAAAATATTTTTGTTATGAAAGCTGCTAAAACTAGGTTATTTAAAAGGATCAAAATGAATAATAAACCCCAGTTTTCATTTTTAATACATAATATCTTATATTTTCTTGACCAATTATGAATCTTCTTAGTTACAGGATCTGCTAAGTTCTTTCCTATTTCACTTATATCTGATGTATTAACTACTTTCTTTTTGCCTAAAAAGAAGCCGATTATTAGTGGTACAAAATAAAAAATCAGTACCAATATAAATATCATGTTAGGATTATAATAGTTTAACATCTTTTCACCTCAAAAATATTGATACTCCTTGATCTAAGTATAATTTAATTCTCTAATTACTATTAATCTCGTTTAAAAAGTTTTCCATCTCCAAAGCAATAATTTCTGATTTTTCATGATGTAGATAATGACCCGTATCTAGTACCTTATTCCTGCTATGTTTTATTCCTGATATATATTCTGTTAATTTTTCTTTCCACTCAGGGATAATAGTATCTTTACTCTCCTCAGCTATAAAAAGATACATCGGGATATTTATAGGATTACCGTTTTCTTTTACTTTCCTGGCATTGTCTCGAACATTATCAATTTCATTTAACATGTTTCTTGTCAGAGAACTTTTATAAAAAAGTGCAATAAGCCTTTCTTTATCTTCTTCTAATAATTCTTCAGAGTTAAGTAAGGGTATATTTTCTTCTAAGGCCTCTCTCCCCATAAATCTACTTAAACCTATTCTGGATATAAAAGACATAAAATACAATTCACTTTTAGAAGGTAGTTCAAATGAAGTATTTAAATAAATATCGGGAATAACCATATCTAATCCAACAATTGCTTCTACCTCTTCTGGATACTTTTTTGCCCAATAAACTGCTTCTAAACCTGACATTGAATGGGGTACAAGTATATAAGGACCTTTCTCACCTGCTAATTTTAGTGCTTGTCTTGTTTCTTTTAGGATTGTATCTATATCTCTGGAACTTGCAGAAGTTTCACTCCAACCATAACCAGCTTTTTCTACTACAGTAATTCTATATTGATCACTCAACTTATCCCATAAAGGTTTGAAATCTAAAGTGGGACTGCTTGTACCAGAGCCGGCCAAAAAAACAAGTGTATTATCTCCTTGACCCGTAGAATATACATGAATATTATTATCCCCTATTTTAACTAACTTTCCCAGTGGTGGATGTTTTTTAGCTTCAATTCGCAGTTGATATGTATGGTATATTGTAGATAATAATAAAAGTAATACTAATAAGCCCCCACAAAATAATAAGATCTTTCTAATTGTTTTCATCTGTTCCCTCCATATATTTATTTTCTTTCTAAAATAATATTTAAAATCTACTTCTTTAATATACTGAAGTTTTCTGAAAACTTAGTGCTTAAGTTTTCATTTTAAGATTATTTGACTTTTAATAAGCATTCATCTTTTAAAATTGAATATTGATAAGCATCATGCCATATCGGTTCTCCCTTAGCAGTTCCTTTGAAAAAAGCACATTTTTTGAAATGACCTTCTCTTCTCATTGAGAGACGTTCTAATAACTTCCCGGAAGGTATATTATCAGGATTACATTTTGCTTTTATTCTATGAACTCCAAGTGTTTTAAATCTATAATCTAATATTTTTTGACAGGCTTCGGTAGCATATCCTTTTCTTTGATACTTTGGGTTAAAAACATATCCTAGTTCCCAACTCATGAATTCTTTAGGTTCTATCTGATTAAAATATATATTGCCTATCAACTTATTATTTCCCTTCAAACAAACTGCCCAAAAAGCAGTGTTTTTAGAACGATTTATGGCTTCTTCTTTGCATTGTTCTTCGGTCATAATATCATAGGGTTCATATTTAACCACTTCTTCTTGTGAAAGTTAATCATACAAGTCTAACCAATCATCATATTTAAATTTCCTCAGCAATAATCACTCTGTCTTTAAAAGTTTCTCCATACAAACCCCCTATCCTAATAACGTATGAGCCTAACAAGTAATATCATAAAACATAACCGGTATTTATAATATTATTAACCAAAAACATATCTTTTAAAGTTATACTACTAATATTGCTTAAAGTTTAATTTATCCCTTCCTAATAAAGAAAAATATCCTCTTAAACACTAAAAAATGGCGTTTAAGAGGAATTTAAAAACAATTACATATTTTCAATTTTAGAGCTCATTCCAATATCTCATTCAATTTTTCTTTATATACTTTAAAATCACTCTGACCGTATAGGACAAATCTTATCTTTTTTATGCTATCCAAATTATCTAAACAGTCATTCACTGTATTTAAGGTAATTTCGGCTGCTTCTTCTACTGGATATCCAAAAGCACCTGTTGAGATTGCTGGAAAGGCAATTGATTTTATCTCATTTTCTTCTGCTAAATTCAAGGCATTTTCATAACAATTACTCAAAAGTTTTTCTTCCGGTTTATCTCTTCCATATACAGGTCCGAGAACATGGATAACATAATCATTGGGTAGATTAAAAGCATCTGTAATTACTGCTTCTCCCGGTTGGATAGGGGCTTTTGGTCTGCAGGCCTTTTCTAATTCAGGGCCAGCCATCCGATGGATTACGCCTGCTACTCCCCCACCTATTTTTAGTTGGGCATTGGCTGCATTGACTACCGCCTCAATATCCTCTTGACCGGCAATATCTCCCTTAACCAGTTCAAGGTCGACCCCTTTTAACTTCTTTCTCATTAGGAATACCCCCTTGGCTTAATCATCTTTATCGCGAGTAATAATTTTTGCAAGAAAGCCAATAACCAGCCCAATAACCACAGCTAAAATAATTGAATAAACCCAGCTATCAATTTGTAAAGATAATGAAGCAGCTAAGACAGCACTTAATACTATGACAATTATTAACTTATTCTTAATAAATATCATCCTTCCCGATAATTAATATTAATCTGGATAGACATTTCCGCTCTCAATGATAAACCAACTTCCTCCCCTTTGGCCGAGAACTAGATAAACAGTCCAACCAACTTGAGCCAGTGAACTAATTTCTTTTGATACCTTTACCGGTCCTATTTCTTTTTTTTCTTCAAAAAATGACTCCAGCCAGAGTTCGCCTTTTTTTATCCTAGTAATTACAAAATATTCCTCTTCAAATTCATCATAATTATATATACTATTCCTAATACCATCATCATATAAGAGTTCGGAAAGCTCTTCAACTTTTGGTAAATCATCTTTCTTTTCATTAACTAAATCATATAATTCATTAAACTTTTCCTCTTCTATATAAGAATTTTCTTTTAACCATTTAACAAATTTCCTTAATACAGTACCGGTATTTTTCATTAATTCCTTACTTCCCCAAACTTTTTTGATCATAAAATAGGTCATGAAATCATCCAGTAAATAACCCTTAATTTTGTCTATAGAATAAATCTCACAAAAGTCTGTATCATCATTAAATTTTTGCTGTTTATAAGATTCAGTTTCCTCTTCATTTAAATACTGATATGCATAACCGTCTAAATATTTTTCGAAAAGATCCATCACATCACTATATTTATTAAAAGTACTTTTTGCTAATCTTTCCTTTTGTTCATCTAAAAATTTTTCAAAAATATCTTTTAGGCATTCCAAGAGATAAGCCTCCTTTGTATTCAAAATATTATTTTTTGTTTGTTTCAAAAGGAAGTTCTTTAACTTTATCTATATCGTTATCTTCTTTTTTTTATTCCAAAAGGAACTCCGCCTGAAGTATAGCCGACTATATATTGAAACTAGCTCTCCATATAGGATTTAGGCCGATTATCTGCCTCAAATTTATCATCTTCTACTTCTCCTGTATAAAAATATCCTAACCTCGTTAACTCTTCATGGGCAGCAAAAACATCAACCCCATATCTTTCACAATAAGCTCTTTTTATATCATCACCTTCAAAATCGATAATCCATTCTGCTACATCTTCTAATCTTTTTTCCTCATCATATTTCTTTAACTCTTTAGCCATTATTTCGGTCCCCTTCAATATATTTTATACCGTGTTCCTTACACCAGTCTTTGGCTATTTCTATATAGATATATTCTTGATAATCATACCAATCATCTGCAATACCATATTTATGAATATTCTCTTTAAATCTCCTAAAGGCCCCACTCCCTTTAATAGAATCATACATTATCTCACTTAATTCATCATCTTCTATAGAAAGACAAAATGCTTCCATTATATCATAATCATTAATATCATGACGATCGGGTAATCGAATATAGTCCATAGTATAGATAATATCTTCTGCCCTTTTTATACTGTCATGCTGCCACTCGGGAAAATCTTCTAGATCATAATCATCTTCAGCAGATCTCAATTCCTCATCTGATATATAATAAACCTTACCATCCTTTTTGTAATAAAAATAATTGCTTTCCATTGTATGCAGTTCAACCGCTTCCAAAACATCTTCTAACTTAACAGTAAGTTCCATCTTCTCCCCCCATATTTCAGCTGTCTTTAATGCCATTGATATTAACTATACCGGCTTATCCTGTCTGAAATTAATAACATCTTTCCAATCAAAACCTATTGTTTCTTCATACCATGTGGGCCATTTTTTACACCAGTGAGGAACTTGACAATCTTTAACCCGTTCCATTGGATAGTAAGGTTTAATATCTAAGACAGGTGAATTCTCTTCTGCATCGATAAATGCAGTATGAATCAACCCCTCTTTATAGTCGATACTTTTGATTTTTATTATACTGCTCATAATTGGATTGGGGCGGGCCGGAGCTCTAGTTGAAAATACGCCCATCTGGTCCGGACCTTGTTTAAATATTTTACCAAATAATAATTTTTCCCTGTCTTCGGTAGTATCAGCGAGATGAGCCCACCATAAAAGCTGTATATGAGAAAACCCTTCCAGGCTTTGCAAACCTCCCCTATATCTTCGGCCTAACTTTATAAAAAACTCCTCATCGTCCTGACAAATAATCCCGATCTGATTAATTTCAAACTTACCCAAGGACATAAAATCCCCTTCTTTCTCATATTTTTTATCTCATTAATTATTATAATTAAAGTTTTTCGGTTACCACAGCTAAAGTTTTAGATTTAGGAGTATATTTTTGGCCGGTCAAATCAGAATAAAAAGCATGGTTGATAAAACCAAATTGCTCTAATACCTCACTAATAGTTTCTTTGTTATAGAAATGTTCAAATATCCTATATAAAGATATTTCTTCTTCATTAACTATAATAGTCTGATTTAAATATGTATCAGCCTCCGGATAGAAAAATGTTTCTGTTAAAGATAAGTAAGGCTTTTCATCCCAGAAACCTTTTTGGGCTAGATCCCAGCTTTTACCAAGATCATCTTTATCTCTATTTTGGGCCGTAAAAACGTCAAAGATAAATAAACCTCCGGGTTTTAAAGCTCGATAAATAACATTAAGTAACTTATCACGTTCTTCATTAGTTAAAGCCCCTAGTTCACAATACAGAAGTAATACGACATCAAACTCCTCTTCATATTCAAGTGTTAAAAAGTCCTTTAATTTATATTCAACTTCCAAATCTCCATTTTCGATTTGAGTTCTAGCATACTCTATTGATCTTTTTGATAAATCTATGCCCGTTACTGAATAACCTGCTTCTGCTAATCCTTTGGCATAAAAGCCCGGGCCACAACCTAAGTCCATTATCTTTTGGTCCTTTTCTGTTAAAACATCCTCAATTAACCAATCAATAGAATCATCAATAAATTCATAAGTCCTACTGGCGGCATCAAATTCCGGATCAATATGTATTTCTAACATCTTTTTAGAAATATGAGGATCATCCCAGAATTTCTGGTCACTTCTTTCAAATAATTTTGGTTTCTGAGAAAGGTTAATTAATTTTTTAATATCCATAGTTAGCTCCTTTAATTAAAATATTAGGATCATATTATTAATGAAAATTATTCTTTGACAATATCAATCAACTTATGATTGATAAAAATTTTCTCTCTGCCCCTTTTTTCCGCTTTCAATATACCTATATCAACTAGTTTATGTAAATAGTTAGAGGCTGTTTTTCTAGTAACATCTTTAATTTCTTGTACATCTTTAATACGAGTATAAAAGTTTTTAAAAATTAATTCTGACAATTCTCTAGAATATATAGTTGGTTCATTTTCTTTTATATTATTATCAATTTCTTTAAATAACTCATCAATCTTTTTTAATGTCTTTAATGAGCTATCAGACATCTCTTCAATACCTTCTAAGATAAATATAATCCAACTTTCCCAATCTCCTTTATCATGAATGTTTTGAATTAAATTATAGTATTTTTGTTTATTATTATTAATATATTTACTTAAATAAAGAATGGGTGAATCCAATAAATTTTCTAAAACAAGATAAAGAACATTTAAGATTCTACCTGTTCTACCATTGCCCTCATAGAAAGGATGAATACTTTCAAACTGATAATGAATTACTGCCATTTTTACTAGTTTTTCCACATTATCCTCTTTATTAATATAATCTTCTAGATTTTTTAGTAAATCTCTTATTTCTGTTTCTTTTGCTGGGGGAGTATAGATAATCTTACCTGTTTTATCATTTCTTAATACGGTTCCAGCTTGTTGTCGGATGCCGGCATTGTTTTCTTCAATATATTTTTGTATTTCAATTATAATATTGGTAGTGATCATTTCTTTTTCTTTTACCAGTTTATAACCCTGCCATAATGCTTTTTGATAATTAATAACTTCCTTAGCAGTATTCCCACTTCGCTCAACATCTGAAAGGGCTTCAAATAATTCATTATGAGTTGTAATTATATTTTCTATTTCAGAACTATCTTTAGCTTCGTTTATTGTAATAGCATTAATTAAAATATTCTTATTGGGAACCACTTCTGCATATCCCTTTAATTCAGCTAGTTTTCTTCCTGCTCTAATCGCCGCTTTCAATATTGGTTTAGATTCCATATCTATTAGTTTACCTTTATATCTCGGCGGTAATTTATTAAGTTTACTAGCCACAAAAATCTCCCCTAAATGTGTAATATTTCTTATTTTTTACTCATATTTTAATTATATACGTAATAATTACACATGTCAAAATTATATAAGTAAATATTTCAATTTTTTACTCATAAGTTTAAATGTCAATAATTAAGAAAACCCCTAATTACTATATTACTAAGTAATAAGAGGTCTTATTATAATTAAAAATTATTTCTATATTCATCTTCCAGTAATGAATACATATATTCACTTATATATTCACCTTTCCAGTAATTATAGTCTCTCAATAATCCTTCTTTTATGAAGTTTAATTTTTCTAAAAGCTTACAGGAAGGTTCATTACCCTTCGTTACCTTAGCTTCTATCCTATGCAGGTTTAAAACTTCAAAGCCGTGTTTTATTAATCTTTTTACTGCTTCTTGCATGTAACCTTTTCTCCAGTATTTTTTAGAAAGGTCATAACCGATCTCGGCCCGGTTGGCCCTGCTTTTTTCCCAGCTGTTAAAACCACAGGTACCTAAAAAGGCTTTATCTTCTTTTCTAATGATTATCCATCTATAACATTTCTCTTGATCTTCTTTTTCTACATAAAAATCAATGAGCTCTTCAGCTTCTTTAGCTGACTTTAATACATCTATATCCATATATTTAGTTACAACTTGATCAGAAAAATGTCGATAGATCTCTTGTTTAAATTCTTGTGAAATGGGCTTTAATATTAACCTATCGGTTTCTAATTCTTCCAATATTACTTTTTTGTCAGGCATTTATCCACCCCATTTTATTTTTTCTTAAATGTTGCAATATCAGGATCTAGCTGGAACTTCCATTCGCCCTGTACACCTGAATAGAGTGCCCCTACTTCCAGATGAAGCATGGCAATTCCACAGTCTAACTTTTTGGAATCTTTATCACCATTACCCTTAGGTAGTTTTACGGTAATTTCATTCTCATCAACTTTAAACTTCCAGGGCTGACGGTTTATTGCCGAAGGAGCCAATCTGGCTGTTTCTAAAGCTGTTTTGATCCAATCCGGCCAATTCTCATTTACTCCACCTTCACATAATTTATCAAGGGGTTCTCTTTTGCCACTTGATACTATCGTTTTTATAAGCTTTTCCGATAGTTTCTTTTCATCTTTGGCATAACCCAAAGCAATTACAGACTTGATGAATTCCTTATCTTTTATCTCAATCTGTTTGGCTACATCCTCTTTTTTATAGGTTCCGGTTACCCAGCAGGAGGCAATACCCATTGCAGTCGCTTCTAAGACAGCCGCCTCTCCCATATAACCGATCTTCTCATTTTTATAAGGGGTATTTTTTTCGGCCAGGCAGACCAGATATGATTCAGCCCCATCGATCTTACCATAGGAACCGATAAAACCTTTGGCTACTTCCTGAAAGCCCTCTGGCACATATACCACCCTTATCCCATGGTACATTTCATTCATTTCATCTAAAAATTGAGTATACTTTTTTTCATCCTTATCTTTTAATTTTGCAGGTAAAAAATTACGCACTGAACTCCTTTTCCGAACTGCTTCGAACCATCTTTTTGCAGGTATTTCCATTAGTTATTCCTCCCCTTAGAGTCTTCATTCTTTATAGTTTTAAATATCACATAGATGCTGACATGTAGATAGATCACTATAGATTAAAATATAAAAATAAATATGAGATTAATTATTTGAACATCGGTAATTATCAGACAACTGCTTACCAGCCCAAAAATTATTCCCTATCAAATCTACTCCTTTACTCACTAACTATCAACTGATAGATCTCTACATCATAATACTGATTGAACTTATGGCCTACTTTCTTTAAGTTACCGACCTTTTCATAACCAAACTTCTTATGTAAATTAATACTGCCTTGATTTCCTTCCGTGATTAATGCTATGAGATTTTTAATATTCTTTTGTTTTGCCTTTTCTATCAGCTTTTTTAATAATTTATAACCTATCCCCTGACCCCGGTATGCTTTATCTACATAAATTGAATTTTCTGCTGTATATTCATACCCTTTTTTATCAGACCAGCGTGAGAGGCTCGCCCAACCTACTACTATATTATCAAATTCCGCAACTATTATGGGATATCCTTCTTTTTTATGTTTTTTATACCAAGTATGCTGTTTTTCTATGGAAAAGGGTTCTAAATCAAAGGTAACATTACTGCTTTTAACAACTTGGTTATATATTTTGTTTATCTTCTCAATATCTTCTTTTTTGGCATCCCTTATTAACATAAAACCACCTATGCTTTATATATATTATCAATTTTAAAAAATTTATCTTTAGCTTAATATAAATTAATTATACCTAAATTCATTTTCTCCTACTTTAATTTCATTTTTTAAATCTTCTTTATCGAACTTTTTTCTAATTTCTATCATATTCAAGACATCATAACCCTGTTTTTTTAAAAAGTTAATCATCCTCTGGTTGTTAGGATGAACCCAGTTATATAGGTTAACATAACCAAACTCATCTAAGACTTCTTCGGCCTTTTTAAATAGTTTACTACCTATTCCCTGTTTCCTATATTCTTCTCTAACAAAGAAATGTTCTAACCAAACTGCATCATCATCAAACTTTAAGATAAAGTAACCTAAATAATCGCTCTCTTTAACCGCTGTATAGATAGGATATTCTTTATCCAGGTAATATTCTACTTCCTCAATTCCATCCTTAAGATCCATATCATCTTTTCTATCCTTTAAGCTGGCTAAATAACTTCTAAATTCAATTAACATCTCAGCGATCTTTTCTTTTTCTTTTAAATCATCTTCGATCTTTCTAATTTTCAAATATATTCACCTCAATAACTTATTGAAAATATAATGCATCTTCAGGGCAGTTATTTATACAAGCCCCACATTTTACACAGGCCTTTTTATTATTGATCTCTACAAGATAATCTTCCTGATTGAAGCTGAAGACATCAGCCGGGCAGACCTCAATACAATTTTTACAGCCAATACAGTGTTGTGAAATGTACTTTAATTCCTTGTAAATACTATCATTGAAAGAATAAAAAGCCCCAAATCTATTAATACCTATTTTAGCAAGAAAAGCTTCTGAACTTGCAATCCGACCGCTTAAAAGACCATCTAAATCATAACCCAAAAGGAAGTTCATCAATAATATACCTAAAATCCAGCCATAAGATATCTTATCAATATAGATTGATAGGAAAAAATATTCAAACAAGGTTAGGGTTATTAAACTATGATAAGTTTTAAACCTTCTGATATACGGATAAAAAGAATACAACAAAAGACCAGAAATAAGGAATAATAAGGTATAACCATATAATAAATTAGGATTGATAAAATAGATGAGCAAAAATAAAAATAGGTACGTGATGAAATTTAATGATAAAAATATTTCTAATCTATCCTTTAATTTGGTCTGGAAGGTAGACATATTTTTATCCTTCTTTTTATCTTTCTGTAAATATTTATCTATAGCCTCGATGCTCACCGGACCATATTTTAATGAAATGTCTATTCTATCTTCTAAATAATTTTTGTTAATGCCCTTACCAGATAGCTGGGGGATGATAATTTCTTTATTGTTTGAAAATGATTCTATTTTACTTGTTTTATAAATTCTTTCAACTGATTTATTGTTCAATTTGCCTCCCGCTGCAGCACACCAGACGTTAACTCCTGAAGAAGGGGCAACCAATAGATAACAGTCTTTACCGCGTAAGGCTTTCTCAACTTTTCTAACCGTTAAATGGTAATTTGAGGTTAAATATATATTTGAAACCCGGTCTGGGTTGCCTATCTTTCTTAAACCAGGCTCAACTCTATTGGGAATCCATCTCATAAAATAATCTATAATAGTCTTCTTTATTGAAATATCTTTATCAGGCTCATAATATTCTTTTGTTTTTTTAAAGACCTCAACGTCTTGTTTTTGAAAGATAATTAATTTCAAAAAAGAGTTACAAATTCCTTTTTCTTTAATCAATTTATTTTTAAAGTCCTTAAAAGAATTAATAATTTCAGTATTTATTGGATAGATAGTTTCCAGAGTTAAAAAGTATGTATATAACTTTAAAGGAAAGCGCTTCACTTTATAAATAAAACTACTTATAAAATCATCTGGAAGAAATTCATCGATTAATATGAATTTCCCCTTTTGCTTTAATAACTGCATTGCCTTTTCATAGACAAAAAGCTTCTCTTCTTTGTAAAGTTCACTAAATAAAAGGGAAGCAATCACTATATCGAAATCATCTGGTTTATATATATCATCAATATTTGTTACTAGGTCATTTTCAATAAATATGCTATGATTATAATTACTATCTTTAATATTTTGAGCAGCTTTATTATACATATCCCAGTCCTGATCTATACCAAAAACCTCAGCTCCTCGTTTGGCTAGTTCAATGAGATATTCACCTGTTCCAAATCCTAATACCAATACTTTTATATCCTCTTCTATGTATTGATCTAATATATTTTGTTTAATTTTTTGCAGGCTACCTTTATTTAATCTTTTAATTTTTTCTTGATAATTATCAGGATATCTTTCCATGATCTTCATAATTATATAGGAAAACATAGCTTTTCACCTTATTCCTATAGCCAGATTTCTCGATTATCCTCTACAAACTGACGAAAAGAAATTGGCTCTCTTTTTATTAACCCTAGTGAACCTCTCCCACCAAATCAAAAACAAGATTTGGAAGGAGCTTCTATTACT
>CAZGMM010000061.1:0-14834 GCA_964526845.1 uncultured Halanaerobiales bacterium
CTATGGAAGCTCTTAGGGTTTTACCGGACTTCCGTTCATCTTTTATTCGTTCAAAGATAATAATGTTGGCATCAACAGCCATACCAATTGATAAGATAAGACCGGCAATACCTGGTAAGGTAAGGGTAGCCTGTAAACCAGCCAGTGTACCCATTAACAAGACTCCATAAATTATTAAAACTGCAGCTGCAAGTACACCTGGGAATCTATAATAAAACATCATATATACCGCCACTAAAGCCAGCCCTATTAAACCAGCTATTATACTTCTTCTTATCGAAATTTCACCCAAGGCCGGTCCAACTGTCCTACTCTGCACTACTTCAACCGGAACGGGTAAGGAACCCTCTCTGATTAAAATAGCATCCTTTTGAGCGGCCTCAACAGAATCATAACCTGTAATCTGGCCTTTACCAGAAATAACACTCTGTACAGTTGGATTTGTTAATAATTCATCATCTAAATATATACCTATTTTTTGTCCCATATACTGTCTGGTAATATTTTCGAACTTTTTTGCACCTTCACTATTCATCTCAAAAGCAACAACTGGTCTACCATATTGATCATAATCAGCAGTTGCATTTTTTACAAATTCACCCGTCATCAATACTTGACCGGCTGGATTTCTGAAGGTCAAGACCGCCGTCCTACCGATTGTTTCAATTGCTTCATTTGGATTATCAACAGCAGGGAGCTCTACGATTATTCTGTCATCTCCTTCTCTTTGAATAACCGGTTCTGTCAATCCTAATTGATTAACACGCCTTTCAATAACCTGCTGTATTCCAGACATTACTTCATTTGTTATCTTTCGTTCCTCTGTAGGTTGAGCCTGTAACACGATATGTGAGCCACCTTGCAGGTCAAGCCCAAGGTTTATACTATTGTTAAAATATAAAAATACCGCTAAGGCAACTATGGCTATGATAAAAGCAATTTTTAATAGTCTTTTCTTTTTATATCTCATACCACTTCTTCCTCCCGTTTCTCAACAATTATAATATTTATAAATTTTTGTATTCTATCTGATCTATTATACGCATCTCAGTAATAGGCCAATAGACCCAAAAAGCTAAACCAGATATTGTTTCATATGGTACATATCCAACATAACCTGGATATCTACTGTCTGCACTGTTGTTGCGATTGTCACCCATTACGAATACCGATTTTTCAGGAACTTGATAAGGGCCGAAATTCCCTTTCATATCTTCCTTGATATAATCTTCTTCAAGTGGTTGACCATTAACATAAGTAACACCATCTTTTATGTAGACAGTATCACCCGGCAAACCTATTACACGCTTAATGTACTTTTTGTTAGGAGCACCGCGGGGAGTAAATACAACAACTTCTCCTCTTTGAGGTTCCCTAAAACGGTAAATAAATTTATTGACAAATAATCTCTCTCCATCATGGAGATTGGGCTCCATAGATTTACCGTCGACAACAAAGGATTGCGCAACAAAAGTAATAATTAAAAATGCTAAAATACCTGCAATAACAACAGATTGCAGGATCTCTTTTACATCACCGCTATCCAATTTTAGTCACTCCCAGTATCTAACTTTTATTTTATAACTTGATTAAAGTTTTTTTAACTTCTCTTAATTCTTAATCAAGCATTTTTTCGTCATTTATAGGCTCTTCTGCTTCTTCTTCAGAAGTATCTAAACGAGCAATAGCCTTTTGGACAACATCTATATCAACATCAGATGAAATTCTTAATCTAATATTGTTATCTTTAAGTTTTATTATTTTACCTTTGATTCCACCTATAGTTACTATTTTATCTCCTACTTCCAAATTATTTAACATTTCTTCGTGTTCTTTTTGCTGCTTTCTCTGGGGTCTAATTAAGAAA
This sequence comes from uncultured Halanaerobiales bacterium, assembly GCA_964526845.1. Lineage (GTDB taxonomy): Bacteria > Bacillota > Halanaerobiia > Halanaerobiales > M55B127 > M55B127. The sequence continues at coordinate 1,868 of CAZGMM010000061.1, forward strand.
AACCAAAACACTCCAAATATTAAGACCCATGGTAATATTGCGTAAACATATTGCATTTTTATAACCTCCTTATTTTTTTACTCTCTAATAATTTCAATACCAGATTAAATTATCCTTCAAATTTTTTAAATTAAAATGATTATCTGGCATTAATTTATTTATAATTTTGATAAAATTTTTCTCTAAAAGATAAGAAATTACCTTTATCGATTGCTTTTTTGATCTTATCCATCAAATCAATAAAAAAGTACAGATTATGGTAGGTGGTTAATCTTACACCAAGAATTTCCTTTCTTTTTAATAGATGTCTAATATATGCTCTCGTGTAATTTTGACATACATAACAATCACAGTTGGAATCAGGAGCAGTAAAATCTTCTTTATATGTTGCATTTCTAATTGTTATCCTTCCTTGGGATGTATAAATCGAACCATGTCTTGCTATTCTAGTAGGCATCACACAATCAAACATGTCAATACCTCTTTTTACTCCCTCAATTAAATCCTCCGGGGTCCCAACCCCCATTAAATAGCGTGGTTTATCGTCCGGCATTAAGGGAACGGTAAATTCAAGAGTATCCAACATATCCTCTTTTGCCTCTCCTACACTTAAACCACCGATTGCATAACCGGGGAAACCAATATCTGTCATCTTTTTGACACTTTCTTCTCTTAAATCTTTAAATATTCCTCCCTGAATTATACCAAATAAACTCTGCTTATCATTATTCATGGCGGCTTTTGAACGTTCAGCCCAGCGTACAGTGCGCTCAAGAGATTTTTTTACATAGTCATAATTGGAAGGTTCTGGTGGACATTCATCAAAAGCCATCACTATATCAGAACCAAGTGCATTCTGAATTTCAATAGACTTTTCTGGAGAAATGAACTGCCTCGAACCATCTATGTGAGACTGAAAGTATACTCCTTCTTCTTTTATCTCTCTTAAATCAGCTAAACTAAATACTTGAAAACCGCCACTATCGGTTAAAATCGGCTTATCCCAATTCATAAATTGATGTAAGCCGCCGGCCTTTTCGATCAATTCATGACCCGGTCTTAAATATAGATGGTAAGTATTACCCAAAATTATTTCAGCCTTAATTTCCTTTAATTCTTCCGGGCTCATGGCCTTTACAGTAGCCTGTGTACCAACCGGCATAAAAATGGGGGTATTAATTTCTCCATGTGGAGTATCTATCTTCCCCAACCTGGCATCTGAATCACTATCTTTTTTTAACAAGTCAAAATTAAAACTCATTAATTTACTTCCTTTCTAGTATATAAACATAGCATCTCCTAAACTGTAAAACCTGTATTCTTCTTTAACTGCTTTTTCATAGGCCTTAAAAATTTTTTCCTTACCAGCCAAAGCAGATACCATCATAAGTAGAGTTGATTTGGGAAGATGAAAATTAGTAATTAAAGCATCTATGACTTTAAATTCAAAACCCGGATAGATAAATATATCTGTCCAGCCCTTAAATTCTTCTAATTCACCGTCTTCAGCAGCTGTTTCTAAAGCACGAGTAACAGTGGTTCCCACTGAAATTACTCTACCCGGTCCTTTTTGCGTTTTTTTAATTTTGTTGACAACCTCTTCACTGACTTCGATGTATTCAGAATGCATATCATGTTCTTCAACTTCATCCGTCCGTACCGGACGGAAAGTACCCAATCCTACATGTAAGGTTATATATTCAACCTGAACTCCTTTTTCTTCGATTTCATCCAATAATTCTGGTGTAAAGTGGAGTCCGGCTGTCGGAGCTGCAACTGAACCTCTTTTTTCTGCATAAACAGTCTGATATCTTTCTGGTTCATCAAGGTCTTCTTTTATATAAGGTGGTAATGGCATATTACCTAACTTATCTAAAATTTCCTCAAAATCACCTTCATAATAAAATTCCATGACTCTACCGCCAAATTCTGTATATTCAACAGCTTTACCGGTTAATTCACCATTGCCAAAACTTATTTCAACACCTTTTTTAACCCTTTTGCCGGGTTTAACTAAAACTTCCCAGCATTTATCATCCAACCTGGTCAAAAGCAGAACCTCAATATCGGTGCCTGTCGGAACTTTTTTACCATATAATCTGGCCGGTATAACTTTACTGTTATTTAAAATCAAGAGATCTTCTTTATTAAGTAAATCTACTATTTCATAGAAAATCTTCTCATCGATTTCACCTGTTTCTTTATTTAATAACATCAGACGAGATTCATCTCTGTTTTCACTCGGTTTCTGGGCGATTAGCCTTTCGGGTAGGTCATAATCAAAATCATCGACTCGCATAGTTTTCCTCCTGTATCATTCCTCACTATCAAATAGATTATCCTGTTTATTTTTATTAATACCTAAATGTCTATAGGCAGCCGCAGTGGCTACTCTCCCCCGTGGGGTTCTCTCTAAAAAACCCATCTGCAGTAAGTATGGTTCATAGACATCTTCGATTGTCTCAGTTTCTTCACTGATAGCAGCTGCGAGAGTATTTAAACCGACCGGTCCGCCATCAAACTTTTTAATTATTACTTCTAATAGTTTATGATCTATACTGTCTAAACCTTTTTCGTCAATTTCTAATAATTGAAGGGCTTGATCAACAACCTCTTCTGAAATTATCCCTTCCGCCTTTACTTCAGCATAGTCTCTTACTCTTTTTAATAACCTATTACTTATTCGGGGCGTACCGCGTGATCTTTTAGCAATTTCATGGGCCCCATCGTCATGAATTTCTATATCTAATATTCTGGCAGATCTTTTGACAATCTTGGTCAACTCATCGATTTCATAAAATTCCAGCCTGTTAATTACTCCAAATCTATCTCTTAACGGAGAACTTATTAAGCCTGCCCGGGTAGTAGCGCCTACCATTGTAAAGGGGTTTAAATCTAGACGTACAGAACGGGCACTAGGTCCCTTACCAATAATGATATCCAACGAAAAATCCTCTAAGGCAGGATATAATACTTCTTCAACAATCATATTGAGTCGATGGATCTCATCTATAAATAATACATCATTATCCTGAAGATTGGTTAAAATCGAGGCTAAATCTCCCGGTCTTTCTATGGCAGGACCCGAAGTCTTATGAATATTAACATTTAATTCATTGGCAATTATAGTAGCTAAGGTAGTCTTGCCTAAACCGGGTGGACCATATAAAAGTACATGGTCTAAGGCATCCCCCCGTTTTTTAGCAGCTTCAATAAATATATCCAGCTTTTCTTTGGTTTTTTGTTGGCCAATATAATACTTTAACTTTTCCGGGCGTAAATTCTTATCAAATTGGTCCTCTTCAAACTTCCTGGTAGGGGATACAAATCTATCAGAATCTTCCATTTAATGTTCCCTCCCCAGATAACTTAATACATTTTTAATTTTATCTTCAAGTTTCATCTCTGTATCCAAATCAAGGTTATTGACTGCTTTGTCAATTTCTTGGGTACTGTAACCCAACTGAGTTAATGCTTCATAAAGGTCCTCATCATATTTTTTCATAGATTTACCCTTTTCTATCTGTAGTTCTGGTAGCATGTCTTCAATCTTACTCTTTAGTTCTAAAATTAACCGTTGGGCAGTTTTAGGACCTATACCAGATACTTCTTTTAATACAGCTACATTTTCGGAAAGAATTGCATTAATAAACCGTTCATAAGCAAGTGATGATAGGATATTCATCGCTGCAGATGGACCTACTCTAGATACTGATAATAAAGTTTTAAATAATTTTTTTTCTTCAGCAGTTTCAAAACCGTATAAATCTAGAGCATCTTCCCTAATATAAGTATGTATAAAAAGTTCTAAGTTTTTATTGATATCTTTTTTTGTATATAAGGTGGGAACTTCTATTTGATAACCAACTCCATTTACATCTAAAATAATGCTGCTTTCATTACTATATATTAATTTACCTTTTAGATGTCCTATCATAAAAGATCTCCCCATTTTTCTTTACTGGCATAGCTATGGCCATGACAAATTGAAATTGCCAGAGCATCTGCCGCATCATCTGGTTTTGGTATATCATCCAAATTAAGTAAGGCTTTCACCATCTGCTGCACCTGGTTTTTAGAAGCTCTCCCATAACCTACTACAGCCTGTTTAACCTGTAAAGGGGTATATTCAGCAACTTCTATCCCCTTTTGTGAACCAGCTAGTAGTATTACACCTCTAGCCTGACCAACTCTAATAGCAGTTTTGACATTTTTATTAAAAAATAACTCTTCTACCGCTATATGTTCAGGTTCATATTTATCTATTAAAAAGAGCAGTTCTTCATATAAACTTGAAAGTCTATCTACATCTGTTTGGTCGGGGCTTGTTTTTATTGTATCATAAGCTATCAATTCAAAAGAATTTCCCTTCTTTTTTATAACTCCATATCCAGTTGTAGCTAAACCGGGATCAATCCCTAAAATAATCAAATGACCACCTCATCAAACAAAAAAATTATATTAATAAATTAATAAATGACACTGAAAATTCAGTGCCATTCAATGAGTAAATTAATTGTTTTTATTCCTCATTTTCAATCTGTTCCATGACATCTGCAGGTATATCAAAGTTGGAATACACTTCTTGTATATCATCATGATCTTCTAATTCTTCCATAAGATTTAACATTTTTTTGGCATTAGATTTTTCTAATTCAATTGTATTATTAGGAACCATAGCCAAATCAGATTCAACCAGTTCAAAACCTTTTTTCTCAAGTTCTTTTTTAACATCCTGGAATTTTTTTACTTCTGTATAAACTGTAACTAAATTGTCTTCAGTTTCAATATCTTCAGCACCAGCTTCAATTGCTTCCATCATTACCTCTTCTTGATCTAAATCAGTGGAATTAAGGTCAATTAAAATTTGGCCCTTTCTATCAAACATCCAGGCTACACAGCCTTCTTCGCCTAAATTACCACCATGTTCAGATAAAATATGTCTTAACTCTGAAGCTGTTCTATTTCTATTATCACTCATTATATCAAAATAAAGAGCTACACCACCCGGGCCATAACCTTCATAGGTGAATTCTTTATAATCGACACCTTCTAACTCACCTGTGCCCCTTTTTATAGCTCTTTCAATATTTTCTTTTGGCATATCATTATCTTTTGCCTTCTCGATGGCAAAAGCTAAATCAGCGTTCATTTCAGGATCTCCGCCACCTTCGCGGGCAGCTACTGTAATTTTTCTCGATAATTTAGAAAATAGTTTACCTTTTTTCTTATCCTGTTTCTGCTTTCTATGTTTAATATTAGCCCACTTAGAATGTCCGGCCATATTATTACCTCCTAAATCTTTGTTCTGCTGTTTATTTTAACATAATTTAGCCTTATTTTCAATTTAGCAGACAAAAAAATAAAACATATGTTTGAACGTTGAATAAGAGCAGCACGGTAAGCCGGGTTCTGTTTTAGATAATCATCTATCTAGGACAGTGATTACTCACTGCCTCAAGCGTCCAACCCGGAGGAAAAGCGGGTCACTTTACTTCCTCCCTATTTGGACTTACTTCGGATGGGGTTTACCAAACTATCCAGTCACCTGGATATTGGTGAGCTCTTACCTCACCTTTTCACCCTTACCATTAAAATGGCGGTGTATTTTCTGTGGCACTTTCCTGGGAGTTACCTCCACTGGGGATTACCCAGCATCCTACCCTATGAAGCCCGGACTTTCCTCGGTAGAGAAAGTCTACCGCGATTATCTGTGCTGCTTTTATTCAACTATGGCATTAACAGTATAGCAATCATTTTATGTTTAGTCAAGCCCTGGGATTTTAATGATAGTGTCAAGTTACTTTTGAGTTTAAAAAGTAGTAACCTCACAATCTTTATTTGACTGTGAGGTACCGTATTTTAATCCTATGTTTAATTTTAATTTCTTTTCAAACTTATTTTAATTTTTACTATATGAAATTGCATCGAACTCACAAACGTCCTGACATTTAAAACAATATAAGCATTCATTATTTCCAATAGCCTGTTCCTCTTTATTGATTGTTATGATATTATTAGGACAATTTTCAGCACACAATCCACAACTTTTACATCTGCTTTCATCAATCACAAAATTTTGGTTGTTTGCTTTATTTGTTATATTTAATAAAGCGCCGTAGGGACATAGATATTTATGCCAGAGTTCTTCCTCAAAGAGCAATGATATTAAGAAGGCTATACCTAAGATATATAATATTATATTAAGCTGTATATTATTCCTTCTTATTATAATCATGGACACTATCATTATAAACAATAATATCCATCTTAACCAACCCTTTTTAAGTACTGTCGGGGTTTGTAAGGTATCTATACCCAATTTTTTATAAAACCAATCCTTAATTTTTATAACGGTATTGATAGGACAGATCCAACCACAGTAAAATCTCCCCCATATTAAGGAAATAAATAGTCCTATCCCAAAAATTAATATCCACAATTGGGCTCTTCCCCTCACAACCAGCATAAAAAATATTATTAAAAATATAATCTGAACTATATTTCTCATTAAAGACTTATCCTCAAAGTATTTAATTTCTAATCCCCTCCTTCTTTCAAACTAGGTTAAAATAACTATAACATAGGCAACTATTTAAAGTTGCCTATGTTTGTCTTTTTTTAGAATAAATATTCTGTTTGCACATAAAGTACATCATTTCTAAATGTTTCTCCGGCTAAATTTAAATTAGCTCCCAATTTAAATTTTATTGAGTCTGTGTAATCATAACTTATTAATGGTTTAGACATTAATACTTCCTTGTTAACATTATAATGAAAGTTTATCTCTGTATTTAATTTAGACCTTAAAAAATCTTTTTTGATAAGGAAAGTTATCGTATTTTGATCTTCATCTTGAACTATATCTGTCTGGTAGTCTAATATTTTTTCCTGCATGAACTGAAGACTAACTAAATAATCTTGATAGTTATAATCAAAACCTATTAGCCATTTAATCTCATCTTTATCGATTACTCCCTCCGGATAATCCTGTAAGTGAAGTAAAGGGTTAGCAAGATTAAAATATTTTTCACTAAAATAAGCTCCTTCACCCCTAATGACCACCGGTCCCCTCATAGTACTTATACTACCACCGAAAGTGTACAAACGGTGGTGTTGAGGGATAACTGCTTTTCTTTGGAAGTCCTTATGAAGGGTCGGTTGGTCATCCCAACTGTAACCGGCTATGATTTCATAATCATATTTTTGTCCAAGGGAAGAATATCGCAGGAAAATTTCGCTATTTTCAAATTTTTCTTCTACTTCTTTTTCACTACTGTCTTTTTTAAAATTCTGAGGTAAATTTTCTAATAAGATCTCCCTATTTAATTTAGCTGATTTAAAGGTTGGAATCCATACTATCTCTAGAGTATCATTTTTTGGATATAAATTAGCTTTTATAGCATTTACACTTTGAAACTGGTCTTCATATTCGACAACAGGGTGAACAGTATAGTCTCTTGGATTCACAATATTGGTTACTACTAATCCATCACTTTTGCCCCAGGTCATTTTTTGTTTTCCAATCCTTAGATCAAATTTATTGAAATATAAATCTAAATAAGCTTTATTCAAGCTAATATCTTCCATTTTATTCTCTAAATTATATTCAAATATAGGATTGGCTATAATTTTCCCAAAGATATAATCAGTCTTTATCCTATTTTCATAGTCTAATTCATATATCAATTTAGAATTATAAGTATCCCCCTGATCTAAGTCATGCACGTATCTACCGGTTAAAGAGTTTGATACAAAGACTGCCTTAACCGGTGTAAAAAATGAAAACCCTAACAAGATTAACATAAATGACAAAATAGTAATTAGACATTTATTTTTTAACAATTTCATTAATCTCACCCCTAATAAGCTCATATACTTAAATTCCTATTTTCATGCTTCGTTCTGTAAATCTATCTTCAGGTATTTCGGTATTGTAACTTACTTCATCAAGTTTTAAAACTGTTTTATGCTCCTTCTGTACATTTTCCATCTCACTATGAGTAATAGTAACGATACCGTTAATAACTTGATAGTCTTTAACGGTTAATACCTTTAATAATTTGCCGGCTGGATCATAAAATTCTTTTTTAAGGCCAATTAAGTTCTCTTTACTAACCCAGGTAATAGTTTTAGAATACATATAATCTTCTTCTTTTGGAATATTCTCTACCACATAACATTCTTCTCCCTTGAGTTCTTCACTTTTTAATAAAGTATGAGTATCTTCTTCTATATTTCTTTCTCCTAAGTCATCATAGGTGAAATCGGACCCCATAAAGTAATCACTTTTATTCTCCGCTGAAATTCTTTTTATTTTACCTAAGGCAGGTAAATAAATCCACTGGCTGTCTTCTCTATTATCTTGATAAGTCCAATTCATAAAGGAAGTCCCTCTTACATCCTGGGGAGAAGTAAAAAACATGATCTTTTTTTCCACTTCGCCAAAGTCGCGTTGGAACTGTTTTAACTCTCTTATTCTTTCATCTCCCCTGTTGTTTATCAAAACCATTTTCAGATTGGCCTTTCGGTCCTGCCCAGTATTTCTATTATAAACTTTCTTCATGATTTCTCGGCCTGTAAGTTCATTTGCATTGGTATAGCCGGAAAGATTAAACACTGATAAAATTAATATCAACAAAATTACTAATAAACTTCTTTTTCTCATTTTTATTTACCTCCCTGTTTTTATCAAATAATTATTTACCCTTAAAAATGAACTTTGGTTTGTATCTATCTATTAAAGCAACCACAAGAGTTAAGGTTAAAACAAAACTATTAAAAAGTGATAAGGAAACCAGATAACCCAATTCTCTATTAGGTGGAAAACTGGAAAAATTTAAAACTAAAAATCCTGTGATTACTACAAATGCGTTGAATATAATGGCCTTACCCGAGCTTTTCATTGTATTTTCTGCTGCTGTTTTGGGATCCATTGTCTGCTTACCATATTTCTTATATTTGGAGAGTAGGTGAATAGAATAGTCTATTCCCATTCCCACCGCAATACTAGAAATCAAGGCTGTAGTGGTGTTCAAGGCTATATTTAGATAACCCATAATTCCGAAATTAACGATGGCAGTTATTATGATGGGTAAACTTCCCAACAAACCTGCTTTAAAGCTTTTATAAAGAAAGGCAAGCAGGATAATCACTATAATTATTGAGAGAACCAAGCTTTTTATCTGACCTTCTAAGATTAATCGGGCAAATACTCGGTTAGTATAAGCAGAGCCGGCATAATCTATTTCAAGTTCAGATAAACTAGAATCTTTTTGATAACTTTCTATTTTATCAATTACTGAGGATATTAACCTAGCATCATCATTCTTTAAATTTATCTGTAAATTAGCTCTTCTATAATCATAGTCGACCACTTTATTTAGGTCATCGGGATCACCTGACATTGAATATAATAAGAGGTATTGAGCTACTAACTCTCTTGAATCCGGTACCTTATTATACTTTTCTTGGTCTTCATTCATAACTTTATTGATCCGTCTTAAAAAATCAGTCAAAGCTAAACTGTCTCCTACTTCGGGAAGTTTTTCTAATTCTTTCTGCAGCTGCCAGATATCCTTTAAATATGTCGGGCTTTTCATCGCATCATTATTTTCTGATTTTATTATGACATTAAGATTAGTTGTACCCCCGAAATGTTTATTTATGAAATTGTTTGCAACTTTAATCTCTTCATCTTCTTCAAACTTACTCAAAAAACTAGAATTTATCCAGAGATTTTGAGCGCCAATTATTCCCGCTATAAAAACTATTAAGGAGATTAGAATAATCTTCTTTTTATGGGTTAAGACCCAATCAGCAAAAGATGATAAGATATTATCTGTTTTTCCTTTACTATTATTTTTTTTATTGCTTATTTTCGGCAGATTAAAGATTTGTAATCCGGCTGGAATGAATATCAAAGAGAATACCATAGCTGACATTACTCCAAAAGCAGTAAATAAACCGAAATACTTAACAGCATATACTTCTGATGTTACTAGTGAAATAAATCCTACCGCTGTGGTTATAGAAGTCATAACCACCGGTTTCCACATGTTCTTAATCATATCGGTAATAGCTTCTTCCTTAGATATATTAAGATTATTTCTTAAATTATCTTTTAAATGAATTAAAAGGTGTATCCCATCAGCTACTCCCAAGGCAATTAACATAACGGGTATCATTGTGGAAACAGCATAAATCGGAATATTGAAAAATGCCATTAAGCCAAAAGCCCATATGGTACTGAATAATACTACACCCAGGGTAAGTAAAGTACTCTTAACACTTCTAAAGGTAAATAATAAAACTATTGAAATAACAAGGACCACTATGGGGATCATCACTTTCATATCCTGGGGCATCAGAGTGGCCAAAGTCCCCTCTACGATGGGTTGACCGGCAATATATACCTTACCTGGACCTTCCACGTTATTTACTAGCCTTTGTATCTTTTTATACAATTTTATTCTATCTGCTCCACCTTCAGCGAGCTCTGCTCTAATTAAGGCTACCTTATGGTTTTCAGCAACCAAACGACCTGATACCATATTATTATCCTGTACCTTATTTTTCAGATTTTTAAGTTCAGTTTGCTTCTCGGGTATCTTATTAAAGAAAGGTTGAATTTCTAAACCCAGGTCTGAACCTTCAATATTATCTGCATTAGCAAGACTTTTTATCTCACCCTCGTTAATTTCTTCTAACTCAGCTAACCTATTACCAATTTCTTTTATCTGTTTTAAAGTTGCGAAATTATAGATACTATTAGAATTTTCAATAGCTACCACTACTGAATCATTTATAGCAAAGATATCTTCATAACGGTCACTTTTTACAAAGGCGGGATGGTTTTCCGGCATATATTCTTCTAAGTTTGTTTCAATACGGGCTTTATCATATATTTGATAGCCAAAAAAAGTTGTAATGGCAAAAAGGATTATTAATGTAATAATAGGTTTTTTCAAGACAAATTCATTGATTTTTAGCATATTTTTACCCCTTTTAATATAAAGTGTTTTATCTAATATGAATGAACAATCATTCATATTATGTTAAAAAAACTACAGCCCTCTTCCTAATAATTGTGTTACAACTTTTTCTGCATTGTCTAGGATAGACATATTATTAGTTCTTAGCGCTTTTTCTACTACCCCCTGGAGTCCACCAAAGATGAAACTAGCTGCCACTGCTGTATTTTCACATTCCAGTTCACCTTGTTCAACGGCTGTATCTAACATTTTTTCTAATAAAGAGGGTAACTCATTTAAATAGTTTAAGATCGAAGAAAAATCGCTATCTTTGGGAAATTCCTTCTCTCTTACTAATATCTGGGCTGTATTGAGATTTTCTCTTACTTCTTTAAAATGTTTATCTACAAATAAAGATAATTTTTTATAAATACTATAGTCTTTCCCCTGCATATTTTTTAAATAATTTATGCGTTTTTCGAACTCTACTTCAAAAATATATTCTAATATCTCATTTTTAGAATTAAAATAATTATAAATCGTACCTACCGCTACTTCCGCCTCTTCTGCTATTTTGGCAGTCTTGGTATTAAAAAAACCATCCCTTGCGATAACCTTTATCGCCGCTTCACGAATTAGCTCTTTCTTATTAGTAGTCATTTTAAAACCCTTTCTGAATCATGATTCAATATTCATTTTAACAGAATATCCCTTTTTTGTCAAATATCGATTTAATCCTCGCTTGTTAAATATAAAGCCAGGGGTTTGTATTTACTTCTGAAATTTCTAATTCTACATCTAATTTATCTTTTTGGATTCTTTGCTGTAAATATTGATGAATCATTTCTTTAAATATTACTTCTGTTTCAAAATGACCGGCATCAACTAAGTTTAACTGTAACTCTTCTGCTAATTGGGCTTCATGGTATTTCACATCACCAGTTATATATAAATCAGCCCCTTTAGCACTTGCTAAACTAATATAATCAGCACCTGCCCCACTGCAGATAGCCACTTTTTTAATTTTATCTTCCAGGTTGCCCCTCACTTTTAATTTCTCGATATTTAAAGTGTCTTTAATAAACTCACAGTAATCTTTAAGGGATAAACTTTCTTTTAAATATCCAACTCTTCCTATCCCCTTATAATCGGACTGTAGGGGCAATTCATAAAAATCATAGGCGACTTCTTCATAGGGATGTACTTTTAACATGGCTTTTATTACATTATCAATCTTTTCTTCCGGTACAACGGTTTCTACTTTAATTTCTTCAACCTTTTTAATTTCACCCCTTTTGCCCAAATGGGGATTAGTATTTTCTCCCGGTAAGAAGGTACCTTCTCCTTTAGAAGAAAAGGAAGTCTTGCTGTAATTACCAATCTGGCCGGCACCCTTTTTAAAAATTGCCTCTTTTAGAACTTCAACATTATCGGCTGGGACATAAACTGCCAATTTATATAACTTTTTTTCCTTTTCATTGGAAAAGATCTCCGTATCTTGTATGCCCAGTTTGTCGGCTAAAAAATCGTTTAAACCTTTTTCAGCAATATCCATATTAGTATGAGTAGAATAAATGGCTATATCGTTTTTTATCACCTGCATTACTATTCGTCCTTTAGCGGTTTGACTATGAACTTTGTCTAACCCATTGAATAAAAGGGGATGATGGGTAATAATTAAATCAGCCTCTTTTTTTATAGCTTCCTGGACTACATCTTCATTGATGTCCAATGCAATCAATATTTTCTTTATTTCGCTGGCATAGTCTCCCACCTGCAAACCTACATTATCCCAGTCCATAGCATCTCTATGGGGAGCTTTTTGAGCCATTAAAGATATGATCTGTTGTAAGTTGCTCATTTATACCACCTCTTATATATATTATATTGTATTCAAAATCAAAAAAACCTTGTCCTATCTAAAGAACAAGGTTAATTACTTTGGTGGGCCTACTAGGATTCGAACCTAGGACTAACCGGTTATGAGCCGGTTG
>CAZGMM010000062.1:0-14797 GCA_964526845.1 uncultured Halanaerobiales bacterium
GGGAAGTAGGTTAAGTTACCATTCATTGTTATCTGCATGAAGAATACATAGATCAAAAATGCTACAAATAATTTGTTTTGAAACAACTCGCCTATGTTGGCAAATCTTCCGCCTGTATCTTCTTCCTCAGTATCGTTTTCTTCCTGGATTTTATTTTTGGGCAGTTTAAAACTGATCATTAAGGTTAAAAATAATAGACCGGCCATTACATAAAATGTATTAGAAACATCTGTTCCTTCTAAAAAGTAACCTAGAATAGGGACAATTATTGTATATCCGATTGAACCCCATAATCTATAGCGGCCATATTTATTTTGTCCTTCTTCCCCTAAATTGCTGAACAACAAACTATCATATAAAGGTCTAATTGGATTCATAAATGAAGATAAAAAGACCATCAGGATGATAATAATGATGAAATTAGCTGTGGTTAAAAACATTAAACTGAAAGCCATCGTACCGAAAATTGCAAATTGCAGGACTCTTTTATTGGCTTTAAAGTTATCTGAAGCCATACCCCAAATTGGTAGAATAAAGAGGGCAACCCCTCTTGCAATCGAGTTAATCGTTCCAATCTGAGTAGAAGTATAGCCGAGATTGCTAAAGTGTATATTAAAAAATGACTTTGCGGCCATGGTCATATAATATATAAAATTAAATACTTTAAATGACAAGGTATGTACCTCCTTTCATGTATCTTTATTTTAACATAAGTAACATATCACAAATCTTTCTATAATTCAATAGAAAAAGCCCCAATTAAATTTGGGGCCAATAGATAATATTAAGTTATTATATCAAGTGTTATCTGTTTTTAATTACTTTTTTAACAGCTCTTTCAATTCCTTCATAGCCTGTACACCGGCAGAGATTACTGCTCAACCAATTTTTAATAGTAGCTTCGTTAGGTTTTTCATATTTATCTAAGAGGGCATAAGCATTCATAATGAAGCCGGAGGTACAGTAACCACACTGATAACCTTCTTTATCTATAAAGGCTTCTTGGATGGCTGTATCCTTAAGGCCCTCAATCGTAGTTATCTTTTTTCCTTCCATTTCTACAGCTAATGTCATGCATGATTTATAAGGTTTATCATCTATTAATACAGTACAGGCCCCACAGTCACCATTTTCACAACCGGGTTTGGGTCCGGTTAATTCTAATTTCTCTCTCAGGACATTTAATAATGTTTGATTGGGACTTACCACAATATTGTATATTTCCTCATTCACATTTAAAGTGATTTCTTTATGTCCTTGATAAGTTTTCATTAATTTTCACCTCCGAGGGTTTTTAAACATTCTTTTAAAGAATTTCTGAAGAGCATTTCTTTATATTCTTTGCCCCCTCTTAGATTTGAATTTATAGGTACAGGTAGGTTATCTATAACCTGTTTAATTTTACTTTCTATATCTAAAGAATCATCGTTAAGTATATTTTCAATATTTTCATCTCTGAAAGGAAATGGACACAAGGAAGAAAGTGCAAATTTTATCCTACCGCTTTCCTTTAAGGCCGCAATGTGTAGGACAGGATAATCTATTTCACTTTGTTTTACCTTCCTGGCTTGATAATATGATAAATCAACTTTATCTTTATCTATTATTATTTTAAGTAGAATCTCTTCTTTATCTAAAACCATTCTTTTATCAAAAACTTCTGTAATGGGTCGGGTTCTAAAACCATCTTTATTTACAGTGGTTACTTCTGCTTCAGCCACTAATAAGGGTAAGATAGCTTCTTTAAAAGGCAGTCTACCTGTTAAGTTACCCCCGAGTGTAATATGATTTCTGGTCGTATGGTCAGCTACTACTTCAGATGATTTACTTAATAACGGAAAATAATTTTTTTCTGTTATTTCATTTAAAGTAACCGAGGCCCCAATTATTATTTTATCTTCATTAGTTTTAAAAACCTGACAGGCTGGTATATTTTTAATATCTATCAAAGCATCAAAGTTCATTTTATCCTTTCTGGCATAGGTAACTATTTCGGTTCCCCCATTATAATAAGCTACTTTTTTATTTTTATCTTTTAATTCCAGATATTTTTCAACTGCTTCTTCAGCATTATCTGCCTGGTAATAGTCAAAATCAAAACTAATCATTACTATCACCTTCCTTTACATATTTATAGATTAGCTCTGGTAGCAGGGGGAGTTCCTTTATCTCTATACCAACTGCCCTTGAAACCGCATTGGACAGTGAACCGGGCATACCAATAACTCCCTGTTCACCTAAGCCCCGTGCTCCAAATGGTCCATCACCCTGGGGAGTTTCAACAAAGTCGATAAAGAATTCAGGGTGTTCACCATATCTGATTATCTTATAATCTCTTAATACGTTATTCTGGACCTGTTCACGGCTGTTAAAGACAAAGCCTTCATTACGGGCAAAACTTAGTCCCATAACCATGGCTCCCGCGACCTGGCCCCTGGCAAGATCAGGATTTATTACCTTACCTACATCCATGGTAGAGGCTGCTTTGGTTATCTTATAGGAATAATCAGTTAAGTCTAGTTCTATTTCAACTGCTTGAGCCCCCATTGTCCATTCCAGATCAGGTCTACCTTCTCCAGTTTCGGGATCGATACTGGATAATTGACGGGCAATATAATTGCCGCGGCCGATGACCTGGCCACCGACAGCATTCCCATTCTCATAGACATAACCTAGACATACATCTTTTACATCCAGTGAAATATGGGGTTCATCGGTAATATATACCTTTTCATTGGCAACAGTTAAGTCTTCGGTCGGACACCTTAAAACCCGGGCAGCTGTTTCTTTTAGCTGCTCTTTAGCATCTTGACAGGCACTGATGGCAGCTCGACCGGCCATCATTAAGCTGCGGCTGGCTGCAGTGGCCCAGTCATGGGGGGCATTATTTGTATTTACATCGGTTTTGACATGGACTTTCTCTATCGGCATCTGCATTTCTTCTGCCACAATTTGGGCCAGACCTGTTTTGGTCCCCTGGCCGATTTCGACTATCGCATTATTTAAGTTCAGACTTCCGTCTTCATTAAAGGTGATAATAGCACCCGCATCGGTATTAGTAGGCATTGCGGGTGATTTCCATAATAGACCCATCCCTTTTGCTATCACCTTATTATCATCCTTTTTAATATATGATCCTTCTTCCCAGTTTATCATTTCAGCTGTTTTATTAATACAAGCTTTGAGGTTCCCTGTATTATCTCCCATTAGACTTTGAGTGGGGGTTGTATCACCCTGCTGGATAGCGTTTTTCAACCTCAATTCGACAGGGTCCATCTCTAATTCTTTCGCTAGAATATCAATACTTCTTTCAATTACATATCCCAATTCAATATGTCCAAAGCCCCTAAAAGCGGTAGCAAAGGGGTGATTTGTGTACATACAGTAGGAATCACATCTTAAATTTTCTACCTTATAGGGTCCAGTACAGGAAATGGCGGCTGCCCGACTAACGTTGACAGCGTAATCTGAATAGGCACCGGCATCAAAATAATACTGTAAGTCCATACCGGTAATATTACCTTCTTTATCACTGGCAATTTTTACATCTGCTTCTAAACCGATATGACCGGGTGAAGAGACCATGTCATCTTCACGGGTATTGACAACTTTGACAGGACGACCATCTACCGCCTTGGAGAGAATATAGGCTAAACTTTCCAGCTGTAGTCCGGCCTTTCCTCCGAACCCTCCTCCGATAGGGGGAGCAATTACATTTATCTTGCCGGCTGGTATTTCGAAGTTAAAGGAAAGTAGTTCTTTAACTACAAAAGGTGCCTGGGTAGTGGAATGAATAATTACATCTCCATTTGCCCTTATCTGGGCGATAGAGGACCTATTTTCCATAGCTACATGGTCACTCGGTTTGAAAGAATAGGATTCTTCAATTGTATAGTCAGCCTTTGTAAAAGCTTCCTCATAATTACCTTTGCGTATCTTGGTATGGTTTGCAATATTGGTACCGGGTTGGGGATATACGTCAGGAATGTGATTATAGTCTGCTAAATTTTCATGTAAAATAGGTGAAGATTCTTCCTTTGCCTTTTTAGGAGAATCTACAATGGCTAATTTTTCATAATCTACCTTAATTTTTTTAACTGCCGCTTGGGCTTCTTTTTTGGTTTGTGCAATAACGGCCGCGACCGGTTCTCCATAATGCCGGACCTTATCAACCGCAAGGGGTGGTTTATCTCCTAAATATAGGCCTAAAGTTGTGGGGTAATCCTTTCCAGTAACAACTTTTTTGACCCCTCTTGAATTTTTAGCTTCTTCAATATCAATACTTTTAATCTCTGCATGAGCATGCGGGCTTGTTAGAATAGCTGAATGCAGTAAACCACTAATCTTGTAATCATCTAAATACTTTTGATTTCCCGTGGTTTTATCTTTACTATCAAATCTTTTTATCTGTTTTCCGATAAAATCATCACTCAAAATTAACTCACCTCTCCCTTATTAGAAATGATTATTATTTATA
Source organism: uncultured Halanaerobiales bacterium (assembly GCA_964526845.1). Taxonomy (GTDB): domain Bacteria; phylum Bacillota; class Halanaerobiia; order Halanaerobiales; family M55B127; genus M55B127. Next base: position 4,478 of record CAZGMM010000062.1, read on the forward strand.
TATATTAAATGGACTTACTCCAAATCCTTCTTATTTGTAAAAAAATAATATGAGTTTAATGTAGGACTTTTATGTCTTTTCGTATAATATTAATAATAATGATGAAAATATTCTTTTTAGGAGGTTTTCATAAATGAAAGGAGTAATATCTCTTGGTGAGGCATTAATAGACTTTATACCAGTAGATAAGGAAAACAAATTATTTGAAAAAAATCCAGGTGGTGCCCCCGCTAATGTGGCGGTTGGTCTGGCCAGATTAGGAAGCAGAACTGCTTTTATTGGTAAAGTGGGTGATGATTCTTTAGGAAGATTCCTTTATGATACCCTTGCCAAAGAGGGGATTAATTTAAATAATATGATTCTTACCGATGAGGCCAAAACTGCCCTGAGTGTAGTTACACTCGATAAAGAGGGGGACCGCAGTTTTGACTTTTTTGGTGAAGAAAGTGCTGATAGATTACTTACTAAAGATGAAATTGATGAAGAATTATTTGGTGACTTTAAGATATTCCATTTTGGTTCGATTTCTATGATTAACGAAATTTCACGTAAGGCCACCTTATATGCATTAGAGTTAGCTGATCAGGCTGATATGTATATTTCATATGATCCCAATTTAAGAGAAACCCTCTGGGATGATTTAGACAAGGCTAAAAAGGTAATTAAATCGGTGTTGGGACAGGTTGATATATTGAAAGTCTCGAAAGAAGAACTAGATTTTTTAACAGGTTTTGCCGGAATTGAAGAAGGGGCGGAACAGATTAAAAATAAGAATCAATTAAGTCTTGTTTTAATCACAGATGGAGATAAGGGAGTCTACTTTTACAAGGATAAATTAATGCATGTACCGGCCCAGAAAGTGAAAGCTGTTGATACCACCGGAGCGGGCGATGCCTTTGTATCTGCTTTTTTAAATCGTATTGATGAGAGTAATTACAAGTTAGAAGAGATGACAAATGAAGAAATAGAAGAAATCTGTAAGTTTGCCAACCATTGCTCGGCCCTGGTTGTTAAAAAAGAAGGTGCCATGTCCAAACTGCCGACAAAAGAAGAGGTAAGAGATTTTTTCAGTGAATAAGTGAGGGGATTAAGCCCAAAGAGGTGATCAAGATTAAATTTAAGTCTTTTTTAATAACTATCTTTATCCTATTACTAACAACCACAGCTGTTGGTGCAGCTTCTTATACAATCCAAACCGGTTATTTTAGTAAAGAAAATAATGCACTCAATCTATCTCAAAAATTAAGTAAGCAGGGATTTGCTACTTATAAATATCAACAAAAAAATAGATATTATGTATTTGTAGGTGAATTTAATAACTATAATTCTGCCGTTGATACTTTAGCTGAGGTTAAAAATATAGTTCCAGAAGCCTATATTAGAAAAGTGGACTTTGATTTTACTAATAGTAGAATTCCTCCAGAAGATAACAAAAAACAAACAGAGACAGAGACCAAAGAGCAAGAAGCTCAAAAAAGTGATGAAGTAAAAGAAGAAAAAAAAGCTGCTGAGGATAAGGATGATATTAATAAGGAAAATAAAAAGAACAGAGATCAAGTAGAAGATAACAAAAAGGAAATAAGTAATAGGGAAAAGGCAGTTACAAAAGAAGACACAGATCAGGTAAAAGAACCTTCCGTTAAAAAAGGCTTAGATTATTATAAAGAAAATGATCAGTTTGAGATAAAAACCGCCTTTTTAGTTCGAAGAAATGAAAACAATTCCCAGTTCTTACTCCCCAACGGTCAAGAGGTTAAATACCCCACTGATCCTAATAATGATAAAATGAAATCAAATAATAATTATCATTTAGTTTTACGGGATGATGAATTAATTGATATATTTCAACAAAAAAATAATAATGAAATTTTTTATACATTAAAAGATTTTGGTTATAAAAATGATATCATCTTAAAGGGTTGGCAAAATTCTTTTATCATTGATATTCCGTTATCAAATAAGGTTATTGAGGATCGAATATATTTAAAATTGAATTTAATGACTTCACAATTTATTGGGGAATTATCAAATATTGATATTATCATAAACAACCAACCTGTCAAAAAGTACAATTTCAAGTTGGGTCAAAACCAATACAGTTTAATATTCCCCCTGAAGTTGAAAAATATAAATAATCTTCAGATAGAGATTAAAGCCCAACTTAGAAATGAACAGAAAGATTATACAAAATCATTATATGAAAATATGTGGATAAAAATCGACAATGATAGTGGTATCGGCTTTAATTTAAAAGATAATCAGAACTATCAAATCAACAATTTCTTGGGAATAGAAGCCCAAAAGTTCAATTTATACTATGAAGGTAAATTAAGTAGACAGGAATTTCATGATTATATCAAGTTATATACCTACCTGAATAGGTTATTAAAGGACTTACCGCCCGAGATAGAGTTGAAATTAAGTTCAGAAGATGTAGAAATTAACAATTTAGATAATAGGATAAGAAACATTGTAATATCTGAAGACTATGATAAGACAAGTTTAGATGAATTTATGACTCTGCATTTATCTTCTGAAGATTTAGATTTTTTAATTTCCGATTTCCTTAATTTAGTTAATGCAAATTTCTTAGATGTTACTGAATATAATCTTAAGAAGGAAGTTAACTATAAGTTAAGTTCTTATCAGACCGACTTTCTAGAAGCTAATAGAAAGGGTTGGGGAGAGATCAACTATCATTACCATTTACCGATCGATATTTTTACTAACTGGCCGAGGGATTTTAATTTACATTTGACCGGTAGTTACTTTATTCCTTTTGATAATCCCGCTTATTTAAAAGTGTATATAAATAACAAGTTAGTTTATAGCGAAAAATTAGAAAACAGCAGTTATTTTAAGGATAAATTAGTAACAATTGACGGCAGTGAGTTAGAACAGTTCAATAACTTGAGGATACAGTTCAGCCAGTATCCGGCCGAACTGCTGGATAATTATAGTAATCTGATGGAAACCTATATTAACCCCGCCAGTTATTTTACAGTGGCCGGCAGCTTATATAAAAATAATAGTTTTGAAAATTTACTGTACAACTTTAAAGGTAAGGGACAGATATTGATTGATGAGAATAGTTCCGACCAATTATTAAAGTCTACAGCCCTCTTATACGGTTCACTACATGAGAAAGATCTTGGAGAAGATAACTTTAATGTAAACTACCTCTCAGATCATAGTTTTGCTAGTGTAAGTAATAATAACTGGTATATCATAATGGGGAGAAATGATAAAAATCAGCCAATTAATTCAAAGCTCAATTATCAGGAAGGCAGGATTGTAATAAAAAACGAGCAGCAAACGATTACTGAATTTAAAACGGACAGTAATTTCAGTTATCTAGACCTTACTAACTATAATGATAAACCAGTTATGTTATTGGATAGCATAAAAAATATTGATAGTATAGAAGAGATGTTAAACCAGATTTATAAAGAAGGTGGAGTTACCACTCTTAAAGGTGACCTTTTAGTCTATAATGGTGAAAATTACCAAACATACCAACTGTCTAAAGAAGAAAAACCTGCTTACTTCCAAGCATATTATGACCAGTTAGTATCTTTATTTAGTCAATACAGGCGATATTTTTACCTGGCTGCCATTATATTATTGGTCTTGTTATTAATCTGGATCTATTACAGGACCTCGCATCAAAATATTGAAGGATCATAAAGGTAGGTGTGTATGGTTGATTGAACAAACCTTATTGGGTAAAACTTTACTCAGAAAAAAACTAATAACCAAAAGACAATTAAATAATGCCTATGACATACATACCGATACCAATGAGCGGTTATCTAAAATTTTGATTAGAAACAAGATGGTAGAGGAGCTTGAGATATATAAGATCCTGGCCGATTTATCAGAGAATTATATATCTAATCAATTATCTGAAAAAACGATTCACCTTAAAGATGAAATTGATTATGATCTTGTTAAAAAATTTAATCCCACTTTTTTAAATGAAAAACTGTTCATGCCGCTTTATTTTAAAGATGATATCATCAAAATTATAGTTTTTGATTTTAAAGATAAGAGTATCGATAGATTTTTAAAAAACAAATTTGGAGATATCTTGATTGAGAAAGTAGAACTTTCCCCAAAAGAAATCAAATATTTCATTGAATATGCTTTTAAAGATGAAATAATAAAGAAGCAAAAAAATAAAATTAAAAGAAAAAACAATGAAACAGCTTTAAATGTCTTTACGAGAGGACAGCTCTTAGGAGTAGCCATCTTTGGGATTTTACTCTTAACAGGTTTATTCTTTTATTTTAATAGTACTGTAGATATCTTAATTTATACTCTTAATACCTTATTCTTATTATTTTTAATCAGCCGCTTTATAATATATCTAACTAAAAAAAGCAAGATAGATAAAGAAAGAGCGAGTAAAGAAAACAACATCGGGGACCAGGATAGTTTACCTGTTTATACTATTTTAATTCCGGTTACCCAGACCACAAGTAATCTAAATAATTTGATTTTAAGTTTAAAGAAAATGGATTACCCTTCAGAAAAGATGGAAGTGATATTTTTAGTTGAAAAAAAGCTAAAAGATAAGATAAAAAATCTGTCATTAGATAATGAAAACTGGGTAATATATACTATACCTACCAGTAAATTAAGTACAGAAATAGAGATTTATAATTTCGGCTTAAATTTAGCCAGTGGAAAGTATATAACTATTTATAAGGAAAGCACTATTCCAGAGGCTGACCAGCTTAAAAAGTCAGTCTATAAGTTTGAAAACTCTCAAAGCAATTACTTCTGCCTCCAGTCTCCCTTAGAAGCAGCCGGTAGTAATAATAGTCTATTTAGTAAATATTTAAGTATTGAAAATAATTTGAAATACAAATTTTTCTCCTATTTAGATAAAGGTATTTACCATTATAGAACGGCTGCTATTAGACAATTTGGAGGCTGGGATTTATATAACACAGCCGAGAATTTAGAAATAATCAGGAAGGCAGCTGCCCGAGGTTATGAAATAGGTATCATAAATTCGAAAACATTTCAGTTAAGCAGTAATAACTTCAACAACTGGTTTTATAACTTTACTAACTCACTTAAAGGTTATATGCAGACCATGCTTGTCTATAACAGAAAACCCATCTCCAAGTTAAAAGAAGATGGGTTAAAGGACATATTATTTAACAACCTGACGATAGGTGGGGAACTTTTATTACCCTTTTTATATACGTGTCTAATATTAATACTAGCAGTTTCTTTATCAGCCGGCCGTAATATGAACATTTTAACTTGGCAGCCGCAGTTTCTATTCACAGTTTTTAATCTGGTTCTCTTTTTAATATTCAACACTTATTATATTTTCAGTAATGATTTAAAGATTAAATATCTTGATAGGATTTTGATTACCCCATTATTACCCGTACATTGGGTAATAAAGTCATATGTTTTATTTAAATCAATTATGCTATTGATTCAGAGACCTCATTACAGATTAAATAGGGCACATGATATGCAAGAAGACCAGATCATGTTTATGCAGATAAACTTTTTAGAAAAACTAAAGGAAACCAACTAAAATTTAATCTTTAACAATATGGGCTACACTCTCAATATGAGTGGTATGGGGAAACATGTCAACTAATTTTATGTCTTCAATATGATAGTCATTGTATAATAATTTTTTAAGATCTTGGGCCTGGGTCTGTGGATTACATGAGACATAGATAATTTCTGGCGGAGAAATATCAATAATACTTCTAGTTACTTCTGAATGTAAACCGGGGCGAGGTGGATCGACGACCACCTTGTTAACCGGTTCTTTTTTATTTTTCAATACTTCCCTCACATCTCCCTGAATAAACTCACAATTATTAACATTATTTAATTTCAAGTTAGCCCTGGCCTTTTTAACGGCACTTTCATCAAGTTCTATACCGATCACTTTTTTGACATGGGGTGATATTACCTGGGAAATTGAGCCAGTACCTGAATAAAGATCATATACTTTTTGTTCCTTACTATCTTTAAAATACTCTATAACAATTTTATAAAGCTTTTCGGCCGCCTTTGTATTGACCTGAAAAAAATCAAGTGGACTTACTTTGAATTTATAGCCGAGTAATTTCTCGTAAAAATAATCCCGGCCATAATAAGTTTTAACTTCGTCTGCCTTGACAGCGTCAGCATAATCATCATTAATGGTATGTAAAATTCCTACCAGTTCATCTTTATAATCCAAGTCCTTTAACTCTTCAAAAAGATCGCTTAGATCTGGGTCCCGCTGAGAATTAGTAATTAAATTTACTAAGATTTCACCGGTATTAATTCCCTTCCTTAGTTTTACATTTCTTAAATAGCCTTCTCTTAATTTTACATGGTATTTTTTAAGGTTTGTTTGACGGAAGTAGTCGATCATAGTTTTAATAATCTTTCTAAAATCTTCATCTATTAAATAACAGCCGTCTATAGTTACTACCTCATATCTTTTACCACGGGGATGGAGTCCTAACTGTAGTTTACCCCCGATCTTTAAATCGCCAAAACTAAGCTCCATATGGTTTCTATATTCATAGATCTTAGGACTTTCAATAACTTCGCTAAGCGGAAATTCCATTATATCATTTTCTAAAAAATAATTTTTAACCTTGGCTTTTTTCTGTTCAAGCTGTTTTTGATAGGGAACATCTAAACTGCTGCAGCCGCCGCAGAGATCATAATGGTCACAGATCTTAACTCCCTTTTTATCTTTACTTTCCATTTTATATACACCACCTAAAAATAATACCTCTCAATACTTTATTCTAGAGAACCTTTTCTTATCCTTTTATTAATATATTTGCAAGACAAATAGGAAAATATTGCATTTATACCATTATTATATTATAATATAATTAAATCTGACAAATATACTCGGAATTAAATAAGGAGGGAAAAAATAATGAATATAAATATTAATAATAAACTTGTTACGGCAGTAATATTATTGTTAGTTTTAACTTTATTTCCACTTGGAAATATAACAGAAGCTCAAGAAGCCGAATATAAGATGGCAGCTGTCTTTCCCGGATCTATCCAGGATGCGGACTGGAATACCATTGGCTACAAGGCCTTACAAAATGTAAACGATGAACTGGGCTTAGAAGTTTCTTATTCAGAACAGGTAGCAGTACCTGATGCACCACGGGTAGTAAGAGAATATATTTCTTTAGGATATAATATAATCTGGATACATGGTACTCAATTTAATAGTGGTATCTTTGATTTGGCAAATAACTATCCAGAAGTTACCTTTATCGTGGAACAGGATACACCTTTACCAGAGGATTTTGATAATATAATTCAGATTAAAAGAAATTATTATATAGGCCACTATGTTTTAGGTGCTTTAGCAAGTGAAGTTACCGAAACCGGCAAAATAGGTTTTGTGGGGGGACTTAAGATTTCCTGGACCATCGGGGTTGTAAATGCGATCCAGCAGGCTGTTCAGGAGCACAATCCCCAGGTAGAATTTGAATATATCTATGTTGGTAGTTTTAATGATCCTTTAAAGACAAAACAGGCAACCGAAACCCTAATAAACAGAAAAGTTGATATCATAATGAGTGGAGTTAATCTTGGTAATTATGGTATGTTCAGGGCGGTAGAAGATGCCAACCGGCCAACTTATGTAACCAGTATTTATACGGATAAAACCGAACTGGCCCCTGATCACTTTTTAACCTCAGATCTATTTAAATATAATGGTCTAATTATTGAAATAGTAAATGGTATAATAAATGAAGATAATACGACCGGACTTTACAACATGGAATATGGACCAGACCAGGGTAGGTATTTAAAACTCCCGGTCAATAATGTCAGTGAAGAGACCAATGAATGGATAGAAAATATTGCTAATGAAGTAGCTTCAGGCGAAATTCAAGTAGAAGAAAAACTGGATGAGATAAAAGAATATTAGAAAGAAAAAAAGCAGGGGGTTTATTTGATCCTCTGCTTTATCTGTATTTAATACCGGTGAGTTCTTCACAAACTTTTTTTACTTCTGAATCTGCTTCAGCCTTCTTGCCCCCGTTTTTGATCCGCTTAATTTCTTCAATTAAGATCTTTTGCTTGCGGGGGGTAACCTTATATTTATAACTAAAAAATATACCGAGTCCAATTAAGATAATCGGGATAAATACAAATATATACTTAAGATAAATAAGGGTGGTTGGTGATTGGGGTTGGTTTGGTACATAGTTGATCAGACTTAAAATGATACCTACTAACCATAAGGCAACTGCCTGGGCAATTTTGCGAATAAATGTCATCAAACCCGAATATATTCCGGTTCTCCTCTTGATATTAATTACCTGATCAATATCTGAAATTGTGGGTAAAATAGCCCAGGGTATCATTACTCCGGCCGATAAACCTGAACCGATTATAATACAGATTATAATTATGATATAAAGGGGAGTACTGGCAGATAAAAACAGCAAGCTGAACATACCAATTCCCCAAATAGTTAAACCGATGGTAAAGGCTAAGCTTTTTCCTTTCGTATTACTAATTTTCATGTATACGGGCAGCATTACAATCTGGCTTAATAATATTGCCAACATACAGAAGGGAAAGATATCCGGTTTTTGTATATAGTAGGTGAGATAATAGATGAATAAGGCCATCAAAAAGTCCATGGCCAGATAAGCAGAAATATATATACCGAGATGTATTTTAAAAGACCTATTATATAAAACCGTCTTATATCTTTTAATCTTTTCTATGAATTTTGTCTCTTTATCTACTTCATAAGGTATTTCCCAGGTTCCTTTAAAAACGAAAAGCCAGGGTAGGGCATATAAAAAACCAAATACAATCCCCATGATTAAATAACTGTAATGAGGCGAAACAATCGTACCTTTATTTAAAAAATCAATCAAATATTTAGGTAAAACACCTGAAATCAAAGCTGAAAACTGAGAAAAGGCCATCCGAGCGGTGGAAAGTTTGGTTCTAATGGCAAAGTTTTCCGACAGTTCAGCATTAAGGGCAGAATAAGGGACCATGACCATCGTAAAGACGGTTGAAAAGAAAATATAGGCAAATGAATAGTAAGCAAATAAAAGAAGATTGGAATTAGTGTTGAGAGGAATCCAGAGTGAAATAAAACTTATGGTGATTGGAATGATACCGATAAGAAAAAATATTCTTCTGCGTCCATATTTGGTATCTATATTGTCCGAAATATAGCCCATTAAAGGATCTGAAACCGCATCCCATACTTTACCTATCACAACCACAGAACCGGCTAAAGCGGGGTTTAAACCGACTATATCGGTTAAAAAGATCATATAAAGGGTTCCTAAAAGTAAAAAAGCGCCGCCCCCATATATATCTCCTAAACCATATGAAATTATATTTTTTAGTTTAACATCTTTTTTTGACATTTTTTGCCACCTTTATTTCAGTTGATTTTATTATATTAACTTCTCTTAAATATATCAAGAAGATTATTAAAAAGGTGATTAAAAAATAATATTGAATTATATAATATAGGTTTAATATTTGTACTATAAGAGGTGATTTCTATTTCTAAACCACCAGTACCATTTTATATAACAAGAATTTTTGCCAAGGGCTTATTTAGAACGGTCTTTAATTTAGACATAAAAGGGAAAAACAATATTCCAAAGGACAGAAATTATATTATAATTTCTAACCATCTAAATTGGATTGATCCCTTCTTTATTTTCATGATCTTGCCCCCCGCCCCTAAAATTATATTCATAGCAGAAAATGAAGGAATATATGATAATGCAAAAAAGAAAAAATTTATTGATGTGATGGGAAAACCGATTGTACCTATAAATAGGGATATAACAAAGTCCCGCATTAAAGCTGTCCGTTCCATGATGAGGATAATAAAAGAGGGTGATAATCTTGCTGTTTTTCCAGAGGGGAGATTAGGACATGCCGAAGGACAGATTTTCCCTTTTTATCTAGGTGTCTTTTCAGTGGCTAAGAAGTTAGATGTGCCTATCCTGCCGGTAGCAATTTCCGGTACAAAAAAATTATCTTTCCGTAACCCGATAAAGATAAAGATAGGGGAGTTAACTTCCTGTAAAAAAGGTGAAAGTGATCAGGATTTTGCCGAAAGACTGGCCTTGAAAATGCGTGAATTACTACCTGAATATCCGGGGGAAGGTCACTTCCCTAATACAATGAACTGGTTAACAGATCTTTTTCAGGGAGAGTTAAGGCCTTTTGAAGGAGAATATACCCTAATTATTAAGCGTGATGACGGGGATTAAGCGAATTTTCTTTAAATAGTACTAAATTAATGATAAAATA
>CAZGMM010000063.1:0-14643 GCA_964526845.1 uncultured Halanaerobiales bacterium
AGGAAGGATTAATAACCTCAATTGGGCAAAATCCAGGTGGGCTAATGGTTAAGGTTACTTTAAAAGATTTTGACGTCAATTATATATACAGTCCTCAAATTGAGATTAATGAGTTAAAAGATTATCAATTTACTATTTTGAGTGTGGGCTGCAGCCAAAAAGGTTTGTGTTCAGCAGAAACGGATTTCAAAAAGGAACTGAAGAGAACAAAAGAACTTATTGAAGTCATGAAGAAAAAAGATTATCCTATAATATTTGTTCATCTAGGGGGTAAATTAAGACGGGATGTAAGGTCAAACAAGCTCATCGAAGAAGTTGCTCCTTATGCCTCAGATATGGTAATAACTAAAGATAGTAATGAAGATGGATATTTTACCAAGCTTTCCAAAGAAAAAGAAATACCACTACATATAATTGATAATTTATCACATTTAGATGATGTTTTTGCTGAAATTTTTTCTAAAAATAAATAACAAGGTAAAAGGGGTAGGATAATATAATGAAGAAAAAAATATATATAATTATAATACTAATTTTGACCGTTGTTATTATACCTTTTATTAGTATTAAAGCAGAAGAAAGTCTAAAATATCTGAAAGTGAATGAAAATTTAAAAATTAAATACTATCATTTAGATTCAAATAAAGAAGGTCCTACTATTTATATTATAGGGGGAATCCATGGTGATGAACCAGCTGGTTCTCAAGCTGCTTATAGATTAACAGAATATAAACCCAACAAAGGTAAGCTATACATATTTCCAGCTGTTAATGAAGAAGGTTTGGCTGATAATAACAGATATATTTCTAATGGAGTAGATATAAATAGGTGCTTTCCAGGTGAAGAAAGTGGAAATAAAGGAGAGCAAATAGCCTTTCATCTTTTTGAATTTTTAAGGGATAAAGCTGATATGGTAATAGACTTACATGAGTCTGAACATTTTGCCAGAGAAGATAGTGAATGTTTAGGTCAAAGTATTGTTGCGGGGAAATTAGATCAATCCATTTTATATTCAATGAATGTAATTGCCGATATTAATAAAGGAATAGAGAGTCAAAAAAACAAATTCATTTTGAATTCATATCCAGTAAAAAATACATTAGTTTGGGCTGTAGATGAATATTTAAAGATTCCTTCTTTTATTGTTGAAACATGTAAAGAGATGAATATTGAAGAAAGAGTTGATTTTCAGGTTCAAATTGCTAGAAGATTAATTAATGAAACAGGTGTGAGGTTATATGAGTAATAATGCAAGAGAAAGTAATGTGAATATTTTTCTTAAGACCCCTCTTTTTAATATTAATAGCACTCAAAAAATAATCCTGGGATTAGGGTTGCTTGGTTTTAGTTTAATTTTGCCGAAATTGATATGGGTTCATCAGTTTAATCTCCTGGATAATTTATACAACAGTATATCCTTTGAAGACAGCGGTTTATTATTTATTGCAACTGCTAAATTGGTAATATTGAATACAGCCCGTCACTTACCCATTTATTCAGGTGCTTTTATATTAGCTGAAGGAATCTATGAAAAATATAAGATTAACCAATTTGTATTTTTACTACCGTTAGTTACAATCCCCATTTTTTATTATTTAATCAGTTATATATATGATATTGATTTTGTTTTTGCCGGTCCCTCTTATCTTACAATTTTTGTGATATTTTTAATTCATAAGAGAACCGAAGATATCAAACCAATCCCAATAAAAATTTTGATTATTAGCCTTTTCTTATTTGCCATTGACTGGCTCGATATTGTTCCCTTCTTATCAAAATTTGGATTTGGTAGAGGCGAAGTTATTATTTCTATAAAACAAGCAACCGAATTTTTAGGTGCTGAAAATGTCATGAATTTTTTAGGACTTACTTTTTCATTTGTAATTATGCTAAATGCCTTCATTTTATCGCAAGTGGTTGTAGGATACTATCATAGATTAAAATTAATTAGAGAAACCCAGGAAAAAGAGCAGAGATTAAAAAGAGTAGAGATGGAAGCTGTAAAGTCGAGATATCTAAAAGAGTTAAAACACTTGGTTCATGATCTGAAAACTCCATTGGTAACAATCCAGGGTTTAGGTGGGGTTATTGATATAAAATCCAAAGATAATAAAATTAATGAATATGCTAATAAAATAATAGATGCTTCCGAAGAAATGTCACTGATGATTTCAGAAATATTAAATAAAAATAATATGCATAAAATTACTCTGCGAGAACTGTTTGATTTCATTAAGGTACAATTATCTATGGAAGAATATGAAAACAGGTTAAAATTTACTATTGAGGATGATGTTTGTGTTTGTGTAAATAAATTTAGAATGTCGAGGGCAATAGTGAATCTAATTGATAATTCTCTTAAAGCATCTAGTAAAAAAGAATTAGTGAGTATTAAAGCTTTTAAAGAGAATAATATAGTTAAAATTTTAGTAAAAGATAGAGGGAAAGGGATATCTGAAGAAAACTTAAAAGAAATATGGAAAGCTGGATTTACAACCAATATCGAAAACTCCGGCTTAGGACTCAGTTTTGTTAAACAAGTTATAAATAATCATGGAGGAGAAATAAATATCCAGAGTGCTAGAGGTTTTGGAACGGAAATGGAGATTATCCTTCCGGAGGTGGAAACCACAGATGAAAAAGATATTAGCTGTTGATGATGAAAAAGATATACTGTTCACTTTAGAAGCAATTGGTGAAGTTGCAGATTTTGATATAATAACCGTAAATAGTGGGGAAAAGGCTTTAAAAAAATTAAAAGAGGAAGATTTTTCTCTTATCATGGTTGACTATCATATGCCTGGGATGAGTGGTTTAAAATTGGTTAAAGAGATAAGGAAGTCTGACCAGGAGATTCCAATTTTAGTATTAACGGTAGATGAATCTATAGATTTGGCCAATAGCTTTTTAGAGGCAGGAGCAAATGACTTTGCAAATAAACCAATTAAGACGCCTGATTTGATATCTAGAATTAATATTCATCTTAAAGCAGTTGAGAAAAAGGAAATGGAAAAAGAAAAATATCAAGAGATAGAAGTTCCCAAAGGTATGTCATTTACTACCCTACAAATAATTTTAGAATACATGAATAAGAAAAATGAATATGAGACCATTGAAAAAATTTCGGAAGGAACTAGTTTAGCCTACCAAACTGTGCATAGATATTTAAATTTTTTAAGTAAGAATAAATATATTAAAAAAGAATTAAGTTATGGCAATGTAGGCAGACCGATACATAAGTATAAAATCAGTTAAGATTATCTTCACCCCCATTTGGGGGTTTTTCTTTTTTTAAGAGAAATATGAGAATTAATAGGGGAAAACAAATAAATGTGTAATAATATAAATAGTAAAAATATTCAAAAATATCTTTTTGGGGGTGAATTTTATATTAATTATATGAATATTTTTGCTCATTAAAATTAAGGGAGGACTACCGAATGAAGTTAAGAAAAGGTTTTGTTATTACTTTATTTTCACTAATATTAGTAACGGTTATGTCTGTAGCTTCCTTTGCTTGTACTGATATTGTTATAAGTAAAGGTGCTTCTGCTGATGGTTCAGTTATAACCTCTCATACTGTTGATGGAAGGTACGATTCACGTATACAAATTATACCCGCACAAGATCATGAAGAAGGTGCAATGGCACCTGTTTATGAAAACATAGTTTATGCAGATAGAATGGATTTGAAAAAATTAGGAGAAATACCTCAAGTACCTCATACCTATAAGTATTTCAACGGTGCATATCCTTATGCAAATGAGCATCAGGTAATAATTGGTGAAACAACTTTAGGTGGTGCTAGAGAGACTAAAAATAGTGATGAAGCTATAATGACCATTGAGCAGCTTGAAATTTTTGCTTTACAGAGAGCCAAAACAGCCAGAGAAGCGATCCAAATCATGGGTAGTTTAGCTGAAGAGTATGGTTACCGTGAATCTTGTTGGTTGGGGGAATGTTTAACAGTTACTGATCCCAATGAAGCATGGGTATTTGAAATCTTTGGTGTCGGACCACTCTGGACTAAAGATAGCGGCAAATCTGGTGCAGTATGGGCAGCCAAAAGAGTTCCGGATGGCCATGTTACTGTAGTACCAAACTTTAGTCGTATTAAAAAAATGGAACCTAATTCAGATGATATGATGTTTAGTGATAACTATGAAGAGGTTGCCATTGAATTAGGTCTTTATGATCCTGAAACAGATGGAGAGTTTGTCTGGAATAAGGCTTATGGAGATGTTGAAGGTGGAGAAAGCAATAGGCTATGGAGATTCTATAATCTAATGCAGCCTTCTAAAGACTGGGCTTATGATGATGTTGCCAATTATCCTTTTTCTATAGAACCGGAAGAAAAAGTATCTGTGCATGATGTGATTGGAATGTTCCGCGATACACAAGAAGGAACTGTAAATGACATGGCAGACGCTGAAGCATGGTATTATGAAGAGGATGGCGAAAGAGTAAAAAGTACGCTTGCAACACCTCAGGTTAACGGCGACTGGAGAAATTTATTAGATATAGAGTATTATAGACCGATTGCCCGTTATTACTGTTCATATTACTTTGTGTCTCAAGCAAGAGACTGGCTACCCGATGAGGTAGGGGGAGTTATTTGGTTTGGACTTGATAATCCAGAAAACTCACCCTTTATTCCGATGTATGTAGGTACAGAGAGTGTACCCGAATCATGGTCTACACTTAATAGAGACAAATTGGATAGAGATTCAGCCTGGTGGGCATTTGCTTTAATCGATGATACAGTAAATCGTCGTTATGGTGATTTAAAACCTAAACTTGATGAAGTATTAATGCCAATGCAGAACCACATGTTTGAAATGCAAGAGATGATAGAACAACAAGCCTTTGATTATCTAATGGATGGAAGAAATGAAAAAGCTAAAGAATTCTTAACAAACTATACAACTTCTCTCATGAACTGGACTGAACAACGCTACTGGAATTTAGCAGATGAGTTCATGTTCGAATTAAATAATAATAGACATTAAGAATTACTTGATTATATTACTAAGTTATGGGATAACCGGTTAAAAGCGGTTATCCCCATACAATAATTTTTATTTTTTTAAGAGAAATATGAGATTTAATAGGGATGGTAAGTTTAATGAATAAAGTATTAAATAGTGAAAATATTCAAATCAAAAATATTCACGGAGGTGATTATTTTAATTATCTTAATTTGAATATTTTCTAATAGATTTTTAAGGGGGACAATCAAGAAATGAAGAGGAAAAAAAGTTTAATTATTACAATTTTTTCAATCTTATTAGTTTTTGTTTTATCGGCAGCTACTTTTGCCTGTACAAATGTTGTTGTGGGTAAAGATGCTTCTACTGATGGATCTGTAATTACCTCACACACAGTTGATGGCCAGTATGATGCCAGAGTAAAAGTAATACATGGTAAAGAATATGAAGAAGGCGCTATGATGGAACTAAAGAAAAATATTTGTCACGCTGGTATTCCTGGTTATGAAGTATCTGTTGTAGGTGAAATACCACAAGCAGAAGAAACTTATACTTACTTCCATGCTGGCTATCCTTTCATGAATGAACACTCTGTAATCATTGGAGAAACAACTTTCTTTGGTCGAGGAGAATATTCTAATGAAAATGCTATGATTATGATAGAACAATTAGAAATTCTAGGACTTCAGAGAGCTAAAACCGCCCGTGAAGCAATTCAAGTAATGGGTAGTTTAGCTGAAAAATATGGATATGCTGACATTGGTGAAACATTGACAGTGACAGATCCCAATGAAGCCTGGGTATTTGAAATAATTGGTCCAGGACCATTGTGGACACCTGGCAGTGATCAACTCGGAGCAGTTTGGGCAGCACAGAGAGTGCCTGATGGTCATGTAACGGTTGCTGCAAATAGAAGTAGAATTGAAGAATTAGACTTAGAAGACTCTGATAATTATATGGCTTCCAGTAATGTTAAATCCTTTGCGGAAGAAATGGGTTATTGGGATCCAGATGAAGGACCTTTTGTTTTCTGGAAAGCATACTGTCCCGATCCTTATGGAGCTCCTTATTACCAAGCCAGAAGAGAGTGGAGAGCTTTAAGTATGTTAGCTCCTTCTCAAGACTTTGATCCTAATTTACCTCAAAATGAACATTATCCATTTTCAATAGAACCTGATGAAAAAGTTTCTGTTAGAGATGTAATGACTATCTTAAGAGATTATATGGAAGGTACTCAGTTTGATCTAACTGAAGGAATGGCTGCTGGTCCATTTGGAACACCGAATAGATATGCTACACCAAGTAGTGTAAAACCCGAAGATAGAAAAGATGCAGATTGGGAAAGAGCCATTTCAATGTTTAGATGTTCTTACAGTTTTGTTAGTCAGGCCAGAGACTGGTTACCAGAGCCAATTGGTGGAGTAGCCTGGTTTGGTGAAGACGCACCACATACAACCTGCTATATCCCAATTTACTGTGGTGTGACAGATCTACCGGAATCCTATGAAACTGGTGCCAGAGATAAATTTGATGAGTCAGCCTGGTGGGCATTTAATTACGTATCCAATTGGGCAGACCTTAAATTTGATTATATGATCGAAGATATCAGAAAAGAACAAGATAAATTTGAAAAAGAATTCCTGGCTATGCAGCCTACTATTGATAAGGCAGCTGAAGAACTCTATAACAAAGATCCTGAATTAGCCAGACAGTTCTTAACAGATTATACCAATAGTAATCTTGTAAAAGTAGAAGACAGATGGTGGGAATTAGCAGAAGAATTAGTATACAAATATCACGATGGATATGTTAATACCGAAGACGATGTAAAATCTGTTGGATATCCTACCTGGTGGTTGGAAGAAGTTGACTTTGGTGATACAAATAGATAATAAATAGTAAAATGGGGTTAACCGGGGTCTAACCCGGTTTACCCTTTGGAATTAATATCTATTTAATATAATTTTTATATTATTAATACATTTAGAGAAGAGAAATATGAAGGGTTAATTTTTTGCAGATAATAATTTAGATAATAAACTATACTGAATTTAGTTTAAATATTATACATAAAATAAAGAAGGAGGGTTTATAATGTTTAATAGCCGTGTTAATACTGTTTTTATGGTCATGATGTTATTAATGCTGGTTTTTTCAATGTCAGTTCAGAGCCAAGAAGTTACTGCTGAAGGTCCTATTATCACGACAACCTGTGGTCAAAGTCCTGGGGCCTTAATGGTAACTCAAATTTGTAAACAGGTTGATTTAGAATGTGAACAACAGGATCTATTAGAAGGTGAATATCTAAAAGAAAATGATTTTAAGACTGTTATTATTACAATGGGAACCAGTGGTAAAGGAATGGGAGCCGCTGGTACAGATATGAAAGCAGAAGTTGAAAGGATTAATGGCATAATAGAAGTTGCCAATGAAAAGGGCATGACAATAATTGGGGCTCATATTGAAGGAGAAGCTCGCAGAGTCGACGACAATGATGCGAAATCCATAGAAGTAGTTGCCCCTTATTCAGATATTATTATTGTAAGAGAAGACAGTAATAAAGATGGTTACTTTACTGATCTAGGTGAAGAAAAAGATATCCCTGTTTATGTTATAGAAAAAACATTGGAACTAACCGAGCCATTAAAAGAAATATTTCAGGTAAAATAGTGATTTGTTGATGATGAGCCCGGTTGATTTATTAACCGGGCTATATTCCTGAAAAAGGGAGGGAAATATTGATGTATACTCATGCAGGTATTATTCTGGCAGTAATTGCTGCAGTATTTTTTATTGCCCGTTGGTTGAAAGTAACTACTGAATTATCAATCTTTGCTGCTGCTTTAGCAGGAGGGATAGTTCACACTGGGGGAGTTCCAATAAGACATATTGTAGAAGGTACCTTTACTTATTTTGATATTTGTTTAATTTTTATTACTGCTACAGTATTTATTAATTTTCTAAAAGAAGCCGGCGGGATCAGTTTTATGGTTAGAAGTATTATAAAAACTTTTCATGAAAGACGTTTTTTATGTTTACTATTTTTAACAATTGTTTTATTAATACCGGGTGCCTTAACAGGTGCAGGAGCTGCAACGGTATTGACTGTTGGTACTTTAGTAGGTACAGTACTTACATATATGGGAATTAGCAAAACAAGAACCACAGCAATCATCTTTGTCTGTGCTACTATGAGTGCAGCGGCACCACCTGTTAACCTTTGGGCGATGATGACAGCTGCTGGGGCAAATATGCCTTATGTGGGTTTTATGCAGCCGTTATTAGTATTATCAGTGGCAGGTGCTCTAATAGCAATGTTTACACTGGGAGGGAAAGGAACTCCCGTGGATTTGGATAAAGCATTAGCGGAACTACCTAAGCCACCAGAAGATATGAACTGGTTTAGGGTTTTATTACCTTTTGGTGTTTTATTTGCTTTAATTTTAGCAGGCAGAATCTGGCCTTTTAACATGCCGATTTTAGGACTACCTTTAATGTTTGTTATTTCTGCAATAATTGTGTTGATAACAACTCCACGTAGACTACCTATTTTAGAGATAATTGGTCATACCATCCGTTCATTAATTCCTCTTGTAGGTATTATGATCGTAGTTGGTAGTTTAATTCAGGTAATGGCTAATAGTGGAGCACGCGGTCTGGTTTCCTTAGGTGTAGTTACCTTACCACTTTGGTTTCTATTTATAAGTTTATGGGCTATTTTACCTATAGCTCAAGGTGTATTTCAGTATGCTGTTGCCCCTTTATTGGGTGTACCGTTGATCTTTTTATTCAATATGAAGGGAATGGATCCTATTATTGCATTATCCGCTATGGCAGTAATGTGGCCGGTTGGCGATGGTTTTCCACCCACCGCAGTGGTGGGAAGGGCAGCAGTTATGGAACTAAATTATGAAGGCAGATATTATAGGGACTTTTTAAAAACCGCGTCCGTGCCAATGTTAATAATCTTAGCTATTTGCACATTATTTTTAGTATTTAGTAATCAGCTTTCATTCTTGGTAGGTGGTTAAAGAAAGGAGTTAAATTATGTTAACTTTATTAAATACTATTGTAAATTATAGTTACTATATATTGAGTATTTTTATTTCATTTGTTTTAATTAGAGAAATTATTAAAACTAAAGATGTACAGGAATCAATTCTCTACTGTATAATCTTAATTCCATTTGTTTTACGTTCTTTACACATTAAGTAGGGGGTGAGTTCATGTCAGATAAAAAAATACGGATTATTAAATATACTACTTTAGCCCTGGTTATAATTGCTATGATTTTTTCCGGCCTTAAGTTTTATAATCACAGGAACTATAAAGAACCAGTTATTTTAGGCCCAGGGGTAACTAAAGTTGAGACTATTGGAGATTATTATGAACCTGTCAAAGGAACTGTGAATGATTGTAATATATATTTTTTAGATAGCGGAAAGCCGGGTGGAACAGTTATGATCATGGGTAGTTCTCATCCAGAAGAACCTGCTACTAATCTTACAGCTGAAATATTAGTTGAAAATGCAGTTCCTCAGTCAGGTAGATTAATTGTTGTTATAAGAGGAAATAGCAGTGCTTCTAAAGAAACAAGACCGGGAGAAGCATATCCAATGTTTTATGAAATTGAAACTGAATGGGGTAGTAAAAAATATAGGATGGGCAGCCGCTGGAGCAGTCCCTTAGATTCTTGGCCCGATCCCGAAGTTTATACTCATTATCCAAGCGGTCAAATGTTATCATACCAGGATATTAGGAACATAAATAGATGCTGGCCGGGTAAACCGGATGGTCTAATAACCGAACAAACCTGTTATGCTTTTACTGAGTTTATTAAAGAACAGGGAGTGGATCTATTTATTGATTTACATGAAGCAGAATTAGAATATACTGTTATTAATACGATAGTGGCACACCAAAAAGGGAATGCTATTGCAGCAATGGCATCTATGACACTAACAGCGGAAGAATTTGATGTACCGATAGGAATGGAATATTCTCCCAAATCATTACATGGTTTATCACACAGAGAAATAGGTGATAATACTCAAGCTGTTTCCTTATTATTTGAGGTTGCAGAACCCATGTTGGATAGGGTAAGGGGGATAACAGATGAAGAGTTATTATTGAGAGGAAATGATCCCTTTGTGAGAAAAGCAGGTGAATATGGTTTGCTTTATTCACCAATGCCGGAAAACGGCTGGCCGATTGAAGTAAGAGTGGGGCGTCACTGTTCAACTATTCTTGAGAGTGCTAAACAGTGGTCCTTAAATAATCCAGGTAATCCCATAGAAATTACAGGTGTACCTAAATATGCAGAAGTAAAAGAAAATGGGGTTGGTTATTATTTTGATGATCCCAGTAAAGTTTCTGAAGATAAATTAGCATATGAATAATTAAAAAACAAGCACCAATAACATAAAAAAGCCTTATTCCTTAAGATAGAGGGAAAAGGCTTTTTTTATACTTAAAATTAAATTATGCTCCACAATTTTAGCTCTTTTTAAACTTAAAACCAGCATAAATGAGCAGAAAGATAACCAATAGGGAAAGAATTAATACATATCTATTATAAACTATTTCATAATAGACATCACTTTCACCGGGTTTGGGTAATGGGACAGGGTCGACAGTAATACCATTTTCAGAAGCCAATTCCCTAATATTTAAAAGATGTATTATTGGTTTGCCCTGTGCAGCATATTCAAAGATTAACCCTCTATATTTTTTATCAGGTATAGGGGGAGGATCTAGGACTAGACCATTCGGGAAAGAAAGAGACTCGCTTGTTTTGCCAAAGTTAGCGACAGCTCCACCGATATTTACAAAACATTTGATTTCACTGTTTTTGGATGCTTTAGAATATATATCAATTCTCTGCTTTATACTATCTACAAGTGATTCATTATATATAAAAGTAGCATCGGCATTTTTAGCGATTTCGCTGAAGGTTTCCTTTGATTTTTCCACCATCAGACCTTCGGCAGTATCCATGTTACCACCCATTGAGACTGCTTCAAGTTGGAAAGGCAGAATATTTTCTTGATTTAAATGATTTAACATTTCTATAAAAGTAAAATCTGGGATATTTGCCCCATACATTGAGGCTCCTACAGAATATATTATTATCGGTTGGAGATTCAGAGAGTCCGCTGCACTTAAAGTGGCTAAAATAAGGCCGGGGAAAGACCCGCTGGCCCCTACTCCAATGTAGTCCCCTTCTTGTAATCTTATTTGATTAAAGTATCTTACCATTAAAGCGGCAAAGTCCGGATTTAAGGCAGTCCTTTTTGCTTCTAGGTTTCCCAGAGTAGTAGTAAGAGGAGTAAATTCTTTACCGATTATACCTGTCTCATTGGGGTCAATATTCTCATCAATCGGTATATTAAGTTCCTTACGGTGCTCCCTTAATTTAGTAATTGCTGAATGCATGGTATCAGCGGCCCTAACCTGCTGTTCATAGTAATTTGTTTTTTTAATATTTTTATAACTATCCACTAAACTTATAGCTAAAATTGCTGCTATTAATATCAATACTAAAAAATATATATTTATTTTGCTCTTTGCAAAGTGAGTGAACATACTAATACCTACCTTTTTATATAAATAAGAGTAGTAGTAATCTAACAACAACTGTAACGATCAGGGCTGAGATAATTGTTTTTATAATACCCTGTTTGATCATATCATTAGCTATTAGACCGGGCACAATATATCCTATAACCCTTACATCCAAGCTCACGGGGATAAAATCAATGAAATAGGTGGAAAGAAGCCAGCCTAATACATAACCTGTTAAAACAGCGGCCATAAACCTCCGGCGGCTGTATATAATGATGAAGTTTGATAAAATCGATACTATCAAAAAACTTAATAATGCAACTACAAAAGTCATTAAAATCCGGGCTGGTTGGTCCCAGAAAATAGCAAAATAACCCGGTACAATAAGCCCGCCTGCCAGTAAACCGGTTAGTTCTGTGAATATAAAGCTGATAAAGATGCCTGTTCCGATGGCCTGTATTAACATTTGATTTCAACTCCGTTTTCTGAAAAGAAATTTATCATATCCATTCCCTGGTACTTAGTATTACCGAATCCGAATAATAATATATCCTTGTCTTCATATTTACTGCCTAGTTCATCTAATAATTGAGAAATACTCTTATTTTTCTTTTTTATATTAAATTCAATATCAAAATGGTTTAAAAAGTGCTTATTCAAATTAAATAACCTATTTTCCATCATAACAAGTTCTTTAAAATCAATATCTTTTCTTAAATCTAAAAGCTGTTTTATTCTAAAACTGCGATCGCTTCTGTTATTAAATACCCCAATTATAGGGAGCTCTTTATAGTTCTCATATCCATACCATTCTTTCCATTTGTTCCATGTTTTAAAGGTTGATTCATAATCATTGGCTGCAAAAGCATTAATCAAATATATATTTTGTGCATTTCTTTCATATTTAAAAAAACGCAAGGCCCCGGGGTCCGGTTCTGCTTTCTGCATTCCTCTAATTGCTACTTGATCATCAATATCCAAAAGCCTGGTAACTTTTAAAGCACATGCGATATTTTCTTCATAAACAGGAAAATTAAAGTCATTTAAAAATACTTTATCTATTTCTTCTAATTCTATTAAATGAATTTTTGTATCACGTTCAGCAGCCTTTTTTTGGAAAAATTTATAAAATTTTTGATCAGCTGTAATTAGTTCTCCCTTAGCGGGTATGGAAAGGGATAATGTATCAGCAATTTCTTCTAAGTTTTCCCCCATTTTATCAGTGTGGTCTAATCTTACATTGGAGATGACTCCGATATTAGATTGGATCATCTTATTTTCAGTTACCCACTGCATCTCGGGGCTAATTGCCATGCATTCCATAACCACAGCATCAGGTTTCTTTTTAGTTATCTTGCCAATTATTCTCATCTGTTCGACTACCCTCGGTATACCCCAGCGTTTAATAGTTTTTTCTTGGCCGTTTTCATCTATTAAGCGGGGTTGGGTGCCGGTAGTTTTGGCGATAGTTTTAAAACCTGCTTCCCTTAATGCCCCGGCTATTAACCTGGTAATGGAAGATTTACCTCTAATTCCATTAACGTGGATTTTATATTTTATTTTTTTAAGATTATTTTTATGGTGATAATTTTCAATAATTCCTATAATAATAATTATCCCGATCATGATAAGAAAAGGGGTCAAATAAATCACTTCCTAAAGCAAAAAATACTAATTTTGATAATATTTACACAAATTAATTCTATCAATAATTATTTGAATTAACAAGGATATAGGGTAGAAATCATAGTAAATTTTAAAAAAGAATTTAATCTCATTTTATCGTTTATATGGATTATTTTTATATTTACCATAACTACCATTTCTTAGTGCCTTAAATCTCATGATATTATTAACAACAAATACATATAGCCAATCCGGCATTATCAATTTCATTTGTTGATCAGCTTTGGTAGGGATTTCTTTATCTTCTTCTATAGCTTTAATGAGAATATCCAAAGCATTTTTAACCTTATTTACAATAAAGCCTGATTTTTCAAGGTGTTTTCCCATGATAATTGCACCCTTACCTAAAGATAAGCTCCCTAGCCACTCCATGCCAGTTTGTTCTGTAAAGTTCTTGCAAATCTGCTGTGAAATTTTAATTCCACTCGCTTTTGGATAACCGCAGTTTCCAATCGCAATAAATTTTCTTGGTCTCATTTGTATATTCTCTTCAATAAATTCAAAAGCATTTATAACGGAAGCGGGAGGTGTATCCACATAAAGGGGATAAGAGAGGATAATTAGATCAGCCTTGTTTACTTTTGTTATTAATTCATTCTTATCTTTTTTTTCATTTAATTCCTTGGGGATAAATAATTTATCTGTTTGAAAGTTTTCTCTATTTATATTATCTAAAATATACTGGGCGAGAGAGTTTGAAGTACTTTTATCCCCTTGCGGACTCCCTATTAACAATAACAAGTTTTTAACCTCATTATTCATTAAAATCACCCACTTCTTTAAGTAATAATTCTACTTCTTCTGATATCTTGTTATCACTATCTTTTTCTTCGAAGATCTTTGTTCTATAGTAGTTAAGACAAAGGTTTATTCCATTTCTATTTATTAAACTGCTAAAAATCTTGGCTGCTTCCAGGTTATCTTCATTCATGATTCCAATACCAATTAAGCCGGGACTGTTTTTAATTCTTTTTTTGTAATAATAATCTCCTGCATTATTTTTTTCAAAGATAGGTATACTGACTGGTATAATTCGATCTATAGCTTTTTTCATTTGATATGAATAACCACCAAAGGTTATAGGGTTTAATAGAACTATTAAATCAGCTTCATTATAATAATGTAGAATTTTATTACCAAAATCATCGATAATACATCGGCCCGGTGTCTCAGTCCAGCACTTAAATTTTCCCAAACAATGAGCTATTTCTTTTTCCCTTAGTAAAATATCAACAATATCATAATCAAATTTTTCAAGCTGTTCTATAATAAGATCTGTATATCTAGCCAGATTATTTTTTTCACCGTTAAGTAATAAAGCTTGCATAATGATTCCCTCCTCGGATTAAAATTAAGATTTTCGGCTAAATAAGCCCTTAATACATAAGGCTTAATAGCACCTTTC
>CAZGMM010000064.1:0-14384 GCA_964526845.1 uncultured Halanaerobiales bacterium
CCGTGTTTAGCTTTATATTCAGCGAGAAGCTGGTTATGATCTAATTTTTCGAAGACCTCGATGATAGGCAGTTCATCAACCTGGAGATACTGATATTTTTTACTGATTGGTTTATCGACTTTAGGAGTAATATTCTTACCTGTTAAAAGTGCAAAGAGATCGCGGATAACTTTTTCCTGTAATTTGATATAAGCGAGAAGCCAGATGATAATTTTAGTCATAATTCTTGCCACCTTTCTACTTTTTTTGGGTATTTTGTCTTTCTAATAGATACATTTTACCCAAAAAACAAGGGGGTGGCAAGGTTTTAAACCAAGATCCTTGTTTTGAAAGGGTTTTGGACTATATTAGTTAGAAAACTTTTGACAATACGTTTCATAAAGTGGGGGAGCAAAAATGAGAGAATTCTATAACAAATATAAGATAATAATAATAGCTGTCATGATAGCATTTGTTCTCTGGCTGTATGTTAACTACCAGGAAGGAAATTTACAGGGTAGTTTCGAATTCGGCAGCAATCAGATTAGATTAAATATTAAATATGAAAATTTAACAGATAAGCTAGTTGTTTTAGATATATCTGATCAGACCGTCTTGATTGAGCCGGAAGGTTACAGGTTTTTTAATACCTATGGACCGGAAGACTTTGAGGCATATATAGATTTAAGTGAGGTTCAGATTGGAGATAACATCAGAAAAGTAAATATTAGAACTCCCCAGGGAGTCCAGATAAATACACAAGAACCTTCTATAGTGAGGGTAACAATTGCTTCCTATAGGGAAGAAGGTTCTCAACAAGAAGAACAAAACTGACAATCAAAGAAGTTATATCATATTATTAATTAGAGGTGAATTGGATTGGGTAAAATTTTTGGCACAGACGGTGTAAGAGGTATTGCAAATAGAGAGATAACACCAGAGCTTGCCTTAAAATTAGGCAAGGCAGGTGGACTGTTTTTAAAAGAAAAAAGCAAAAGGGACGGAAATTTTTTTGTGCTAATTGGTAAAGACACCAGAATTTCAGGCAGTATGTTAGAATCTGCCTTAATTGCGGGTTTCAATTCAGTGGGAGTAAATATAGTTAAGTTGGGTATAATCTCTACTCCAGCTGTTTCCTTTTTAACTGATAAAACAGATGCCATTGGGGGAGTGATGATC
The DNA here is from genome assembly GCA_964526845.1 of uncultured Halanaerobiales bacterium. GTDB lineage: Bacteria > Bacillota > Halanaerobiia > Halanaerobiales > M55B127 > M55B127. The sequence goes on from CAZGMM010000064.1 coordinate 1,159, forward strand.
TCGGCTTCCCATAATCCAATTGAAGATAATGGTATTAAATTTTTCAGTGAAAAGGGCTTTAAATTGACCGATCAGGAAGAACTGCGGATCGAAGAATATATATTTAATGAAAAAGAAATTAGTAAACCAATTGGGACCGAAGTAGGAGATATCATAAAGAGAGAAAAACTTATCCACCAGTACTTAGATTATCTAGAGGATACTGTTGATTCCAACTTTAATGATCTTAAGATAGTTTTGGACTGTGCAAACGGGGCAGCCTATGATATAGCTCCCCAGATTTTTAATAAACTAGGGGCCGAAGTAATTGCTGTTAACGATAAACCAGACGGCAGACAGATCAACTTGGACTGCGGTTCTACTAAACCGGAGACGATCTTAGAGGAAACCAAAAAATATAAAGCTGATTTAGGCATTGCCTATGATGGAGATGCCGACAGGCTGATCATGGTTGATGAAAAAGGGAATCTTATAGATGGCGACCATATAATGGCCTTTTTAGCCCTTAATATGTTAAAGGAAGATAAGTTAGATAAAAAGACACTTGTAACCACCCGTTATAGTAATCTGGGTCTAGAAGAACTTCTCAATGAAAGAGGAGCCCGGGTTGTAAAGTGTAAAAACGGGGACCGTTATGTTCTTCAGACCCTTTTAGAGAACGGCTATAATCTTGGAGGAGAAAAATCCGGTCATATCATCATGTTAGATTATAATAAAACAGGTGACGGTGTTTTAACATCTCTGAAAGTGGTCGACTACTTGCAGAAATACGGTCAGCCTTTAAGCCAGATAAATGATATATTTAAACCCTGGCCGCAGGAATTAATCAATGTAAGGGTCAAAGATAAAGAAAAACTTTCTACAAATAAAAGGATAAATGAGCTAATAAAAGAAATAGAAGATGATTACAGTAAGCAAGGCAGGATTTTTGTAAGGGCTTCCGGAACAGAACCTGTGATTAGAGTAATGTTAGAAGCAAAAGATGAAGCGATGATCAGCAAATGGGAAGATAAAATCGCTTCCACAATTAAAGAGGAGTTAAATTAAAGACAAAGGAGGTGTCTGAAAACTAAATATAATTTAAGCGCCCGGACTCTGTAATGGAGTTGACGAGGTGGGGAGTAATCGAAATATCGGCGGATCTCCTCAAGGTTTAAGTATTAATCTTTAACTGGTTTGACAAAACCTGCAAGCAATTGCGGGGACAAAAAAACCAGAAATACTTATGAAAACAAGTATGAAAACAATGAATATAATATAGATAATGGAGGTAAATATATGTGCGGTATAGTAGGTTATGTAGGTGAAAAAAAAGCTGCATCAATCCTTTACGATGGATTGAAAAGGCTTGAGTACAGAGGTTATGATTCGTCTGGAATTGCAGTTAATGATGGTTTAAATATAGATGTTGTAAAGAAGAAAGGGAAGTTAGAACAGTTAAAGAAAAATATCAAAGGCAATGTAAATGGTGGAACAACTGGAATTGGACATACAAGATGGGCTACTCACGGTCAGCCTTCTGACATTAATTCCCATCCCCATAGTGACTGTAAGGATAATTTTGTAATTGCACACAATGGTATCATCGAAAACTTTCAAAATATAAAGAAGTATCTTAAAAAAGAAGGACATATATTCAAATCAGAAACAGATACTGAGGTTATCGCCCATCTCTTAGAAGACTATTATGAAGGTGACATTTTAAAGGCTTTAAAAAAGACAATTGATAGACTGGAAGGTTCCTATGCTTTAACCATTCTTACCAAACATGATCCAGATAAGATATATGTGGCAAGAAAAGATAGCCCATTAATTATCGGGATCGGAGAAGATGAAAATTATATAGCTTCCGATATCCCGGCTTTTCTAGGTGAAACAAGAGACTTCTATATCCTAGAAGACGGCGAGTTTGCCGTAATCAATAAAGATGAAATAGATATCTATGACTTTAACTTAGCACCCAAAGAGAAAGAAGTATACCATGTAGACTGGGACCCCGAGATGGCGGAAAAACAGGGTTATGACCACTTTATGTTAAAAGAAATTCATGAACAACCCGATGCCGTCCGCCGGTTGATGGCCAACCGGGTTACACCGGAGGGAATTAATCTGGCAGAATTAAATCTAGATAAAGAATTTCTGAATAACTTAAACCAGGTCCATCTAATCGCCTGTGGGACAGCTTATCACTCCTGTTTAATAGGTAAATATATGATGGAGGATCTCTCCGAACTTAGTGTTGAGGTTGATGTAGCATCTGAATATAGATACCGGAATGTACCGATTAAAGAAAATGATTTAGTGATTGCGGTAAGCCAGTCCGGTGAAACCTCAGATACACTGGCCAGTCTCAGGTTGGCTAAAGAAAAAGGAGCCAAGGTTTTGGCCTTTACAAATTCCCGCGGCAGCAGTATCGCCCGGGAAGCTGATGAGGTAATGCTTTTAAAAGCGGGCCCCGAAATTTCGGTGGCTTCCACAAAAGCCTATCTAAATATGGTGGTAGCATTTTATATGTTCAGCCTCTTTTTAGCAGATAAACAGGACAAAATTGCTAATAATAGATATTTAGAGATGTCAAAAGATTTAATAAAACTACCGGACCTTTTAGATGATGTAATTGAAAAAAGCGAAAGAGTAATGAAGGATAGGGCCGAGCAATATGCAAACAGTGAGAATGCCTTCTTTATCGGCCGACATACGGACTATACACTGGCCATGGAAGGAGCCTTAAAACTAAAAGAGATATCATATATCCACGCTGAGGCCTATCCGGCCGGCGAACTTAAACACGGTACCCTGGCATTAATTGAAGAAGGAGTACCGGTCGTAGCTTTAGGAACCCGCGAAACTGTCTTTGAAAAGACCTTAAGTAATATAACTGAGGTTAAGGCCAGAGGGGGAGATGTAACAGCCATTGTCCATAAAGATGCTAAAGATATTGAAGATGTAGTAGACCATATAGTCTATATACCGGAAGTAAATGAACTATTTACCGGAGCCCTTGCTATCGTACCTCTTCAGCTCTTAGCATACTATACAGCGTTGCTGAGAGGCTGTGACATTGACCAACCCAGAAACCTGGCTAAAAGTGTAACGGTTGAGTAATTAATTAACAAAATAAGAAGGGGGGGTTAAACCCCCTTTTTTTGCCTTTAAAACTTTTTATTATTTTCATAAAATTTTTAAAAAAGGAAGAATAAAAATGACTGCAAATAAAAATGGTAAACCTAAAAAAAATGAAGTTATTGCTTTAGGGGTAGATATTCTAGAAGTAGACCGGATTAAAGAAATAATTGAAAAGCGGGGAGATAAGTTTTTAAAGAGAGTATTTACACCTAAAGAAATAAAATACTGTCAGTCCCAAAAAAGGTCAATAGAATCGTTTGCAGTCCGGTTCAGTGCAAAAGAAGCATTTATTAAGGCGATCGAAAGTGAAATAAATATACCTTATCAAGATATCGAAGTTGATAAAAAAGCCAACAAGAAACCAAAAATAAATTTGCATGATAAAGCTTTATTGGCAGCTGAGGAAAAAAATGTTACCGAAATTTTGGTTTCTTTAAGTCATGAGAAAAATTATGTAACGGCTAATATTATTTTAAAGGGGAGAATATAATGATTGTATTAACTCCAGAAGAGATGGCTAAACTCGATCAAAAGGTTATTGATAATGGTTATGAATCCCTGATATTGATGGAAACAGCCGGGAGAGGGACATTTCAATTCCTGCAAGAAAAATATGACAGAGATAACAAAATATTAATTTTGGCCGGTTCCGGTAATAATGGCGGAGATGGACTTGTAATCGGTCGATTACTTGATATATGTAAATATAATGTTAAAATAATAATAGTAGGAAACCAGAATAAATTAAATAAAGATCCCTTGACAAATTATCAAATATGTGAAGTAAGGGATATGGATATTCAATTTTTCGAACAAGATTCGGATTTACAATTAATAAAAAATGCTATAACTGAATCAGATGTGATTGTAGACAGTTTATTAGGCACAGGTCTCAAGGGAGATTTAAGATCTCCCTATTTAGAGATCGTGAAAAAGATTAACGAAAGTAAAAACAAGGTTTTAGCTGTTGATATACCAAGCGGAATCAATGGTAGGAACGGTCAAGTGATGAAAGAGGCTGTAAAGGCTGATTATACAGTTACCATGGCTTTTAGTAAAATAGGTCATCACCTTTATCCCGGCCGTGCATATACGGGTGAACTTCAGAGAGTAGATCTCGGTTTTCCCGAACATTTAATCGAATATAGTAAATATAAACACCATAGTTTAACCTTACAAGAAGCCGGTAACTTATTACCCAAAAGAGCTAAAACCGGTCATAAAGGCAGTTTTGGTAAGGTATTAGTAATAGGCGGCTCCAAAGGATTAGAAGGAGCCCCGGCCTTAAGTGGGAAAAGTGCCTTGAAAATGGGGGCAGGGCTTGTAAAAACCCTGATCCCGTCTGAAATCAGTTCCACTGTAAGCAGTTTTTCTCCGGAATTAATTTCTGATGATTTGACTATAGAGAATATAGAAAAAGATAGTAAAGATTATGATGTAATTGCCTTAGGACCCGGTTTAGGAGTGGGTGAATTTCAAAAAGAGATTGTTTCTTATCTGATAAACAAGGCCGAACTACCTATTGTAATTGATGCCGATGGACTTAATAATTTAAATTTAAAAGAATTAAAAAATGCTAATAGCAATCTTGTCTTGACTCCCCATCCGGGAGAATTTGCCAGACTTATCGGCAAATCAATCCCAGAAGTACAGGCAAACAGGCTAAAATACGTACGAGAATTTGTTGATAAATATAAGGTAAATCTAGTTTTAAAAGGAGCCAGCAGCTTAGTTTCAGACCCGGCCGGCAATATCTATATAAATCCGACCGGTAATGAAGGAATGGCTACTGCTGGTAGTGGAGATGTGTTAACAGGTATCATAAGCTCACTTATCGGGCAAGGACTTAATACTTTTAACAGTGCAGTTTTAGGGGTTTATTTACATGGATTAGCTGGAGATATATCTACAGACAAGTTAGGATCACATTCAGTTGTAGCTCAAAATTTAATAGAAAATATACCTCCTGCTATTTCAAAAATCAAACGGGGGTGTTAAAATGATTACTGCTAAAGATATCATGACTACTGATGTAGTCACAGTAGATCCGAAGACTAGTGTCAAAGAAGCGGCTAATATTATGAGTGAAAAAGGTATTAGCGGTTTACCAGTAGTTCAAAATGGAGAACTGGTGGGTATTGTTACGGAAAATGACTTGATAATTAAGGATAAGAAACTTCATTTCCCCGAGTATATCAATGTTATAGGGGGCATAATATATTTAGAAAGTTATAAGAAGTTCAGAGAAGAATTTAAAAAATTTACTGCTGTAAATGTAGAAGAATTAATGACAAAAGATGTGATAACGGTTAGTCCCGATGATTCAATTGAGGATATAGCAACTATAATGCACCAGGAAAATGTTAATAGATTGCCTGTTGTAGACAATTCTGGTCAATTAATTGGAATCGTGACAAGAGCGAATATTGTAAAACACATTGCAGTGGAAGAATAACTGAATATAAGGAGAATACCCATGATAATATCGGATAAAACAATTAAAAATTTAATAGAGGAAGAAACTTTAGTGATAGAACCATTTGAAGACTATTTGATTCAACCCGCTTCCATCGATCTAAGGTTAGGTACCAATTACCTTAAAATTGATGAAAATCAGATGGAAGTAATGACTTTAGAAGATAAATTAAACTACAATGAGATCGATAGTGATGAAATTGTAATTCCGCCCAATTCCTTTCTCTTAGCTACCACAGAGGAATATGTCCAGTTACCCAATAATCTAACCGCTTTTGTAGAAGGGAGAAGTTCGATAGGAAGAATGGGCTTGTTCATACAGAATGCAGGCTGGGTGGATCCCGGCTTTTCTGGCAAGATAACGCTAGAACTTTTTAACGCCAATCGTCTGCCGATTAGATTAAAGGCAGGCCGCCGAATATGTCAATTAGTAATTGCCGAGATGGACCAAGAAGCTGAATTTCCCTATCAGGGGAAGTACCAAGGTCAGGATACTGCAGTAGGAAGTAAAGTGTTTGAAGATAATGAGAACTTTAAAGATTAGAGTTTGTTTGAAATAAAATTGAACAAAACAGCAGACAATACGACTAGGAGGTGTTAATATGCAGAATATCATTATTCGTGATATTGATAAGCATATTGGTCCTGGCGATATTGTTGGTGCTTTCATAAATGAAGCTGATATTAACAGTAATGATATAGGCAATATTAATATAAGAGATAACATGGCAGAAGTTGAAGTAAAAAATGAAGTTTGTGATAGAGTAGTAAATATTATGGACAATAATAAAATTGGCGGTGTTAAGGTTCATTTAGAAGTAGATGATGATGCTGAAAGACGACAAAAAGTAACCCGATATTATGATAAATTTGAGCAGTTGGTAGAATTAGAAAGACAGGAAGAGATGGAAAGACATGAAATTGAAATTAAACGTCTCTCCCCGCGGGCTCGCGAGAAGAAAGGTAGGGCCCTTTTAAAGATGAGAGGTAAAGGTGATGGTCAAACTTATGACCATAAACCTAAAGTCAAGTTTATGAAAGAAGAAGTGGGAGAGAAACTACCCGATACTGAGATTAGTATTGGGGACTTAGTAATGGTCAGTAAAAATAGACCTTTAGATGATAATAATCCGACGGGAACTGTAGCAGAAAAAACTAATTATTCCATGACAGTTGTTTTTGATGAAAATCCGCCCGGCTTTGTATTTGGCGATTCTCTAAGGGTTGACCTCTATGTAAACGATATTACTTTTCAGAGGATGCTAGATGCCTTAAAGAACTTTAGAAATGCAAAAAGCGAGACCCGTTTGGGTGAATTACAGCGAAAGATGCTGGGTTTAGAAGAAATAAACTGGAAAGATGAGTCTTTTGATGAGATAGAGTGGGTTAACACTGAGTTAAACCAATCGCAAAAAGAAGCGGTAAAAAGTTCTCTAAAAGCGAAAGATTTTTCCTTGATTCAGGGTCCACCTGGAACCGGGAAAACAATGACAGCTATTGAGATCATTAATCAGGGAGTTAAAGAAGAAAAAGAGATATTAGCTACTGCTGATTCAAATGTGGCAGTTGATAACCTGGTAGAGAGATTGGTTAATATGGGGACCGAAGTTTTAAGACTAGGTCATCCCATCAGAGTAACACCACTTTTACGCAAGCATACTTTAGATTATAAGATATTAGACCATCCCGACTACAAAGAAGCCGAAAAACTAAGAGAAAAGGCCCAGGATCTTTTAGAACAACAAGATCAATACCAACACCCCGGTAATAGTTTGAGAAGGGGTATGAGCGATAAAATGATCAAAGAAAAAGCTGAACAAGAGCAAGGGGCCCGTGGTGTAAAACCAGCCATAATGAAAGATATGGCAAAGTGGCTTGAGATTCAGGATGAAATAGATGGTTTATTCAATCGCATTGAAAAACTGGAACAAAAGGCGATCGAAGATTTATTAGAAACAGCTGAAGTAATCTGTACGACAAATTCTACAGCTGGTTCAGAACTACTGGGTGAATATGATTTTGACTTAATTGTGATCGATGAAGCAACCCAATCTACTGAACCTGCTTCTTTAATACCATTTATCAAAGGTGATAAAGTGGTATTAATCGGTGATCACAAGCAGCTGCCGCCCACCATATTAAGTCAAAAAGCTTCTGAACAGGGCTTAAGTATATCCATGTTCGAAAGGCTTTATGAAATATATGGTGATGAAATCAGGTCAATGTTAGAAATCCAGTATAGAATGCATGATGATATCATGGATTTTTCCAACCATGAATTCTATAACGGCAAGTTAAAAAGTTCGCCTAAGGTAGCTGAGCACACCTTAAGAGACTTAGGCTATAACATGGAAGGTAAAAAATGCTTTACAGATAAATCACTCAACCCTGATCAGCCGATTGTCTTTATAGATACGGTTGATATGACGGCCGAAGAAAGATCGCTGAAAGGCTCAAATTCTTATGATAATCCGGTTGAGATGGAAATACTGCTTGATATCGTGGATGAGGCCTTGAAATCGGCCTTAAAACCGGAAGATATAGCAGTAATTGCTCCTTATAAAGATCAGGTAGATTTATTGAAAAAGCATACTAATATAGAGAATTTAGAAATAAATACTGTAGATGGATTTCAGGGTAGAGAAAAGGAAATTGTTTTAATCTCCCTGGTAAGAAGTAATGAGAGTAATAATATTGGTTTTTTAAGAGACTTAAGGAGGTTAAATGTAGCCTTAACCCGGGCCAAAAGAAAGTTAATTGTGATCGGAGACAGCAGTACTATTGCTAAAAATGAGACCTATCAAAATCTATTAGATTATATCGAAGAACGCGGTCTTTATTATACACTGTAAATATTGTAAAATTGATAAATTTAAGATATACTAGAGAAAAAGGAGCAAGTAAATCACAAAAGGGTTCTTCACAGATGGGGAGTGACTCCCCATCTGTTTTTAAATATTTTAACTCCTGGAGGTGCGGTGATTGGAAGAAGAAAAAAAAGAAATTACGATTGAGATTTCCAAGGGGCTGTTAAAGGATCTGGATGATTATATCAAATACCGTAGAGTCAGTAGAGATAAGTTTATAAGTGATGCTATCAATCATTATTTATGTGAACACAAAAAGAAGGAATTAAGGGAGCAGTTGAAAAAGGGATATATAGAGATGAGCGAGTTAAATCTAGAATTAGCCCATGAAGGATTAAAATGTGATAGTAATTCGATAAAGATCTATGAAAAATGTTTAGTGGAGTGTGAATAAAGTTATGGATTTAAAAAGAGGAGATGTATACTATGCTGACCTCAACCCTGTGGTTGGTTCAGAACAGGGTGGGGTCAGACCTGTATTAGTGATTCAAAATGATATTGGCAATAAATATAGTCCGACAATAATTGTAGCGGCAATCACTTCCAAGATTAATAAAGCTCAGCTGCCGACTCATGTAGAAATCTCAGCTGATGATTCCAGTCTTGATAGAGATTCTGTAATACTTTTAGAGCAGATTAGGACTATCGATAAAAAAAGATTAAAAAGTGAAGTTGCCAAGTTAAATGGCGATATCTTGGAAAGGGTAAATAGCGCCATTGAGATTAGTTTAGGTTTAGTCAATCTTTAATACATAATTTTTTAAATTAAATAAGGGGTGTACAGATGTCAGAATATATAGCCGATGTATATCGCAGTAATCTAGTTGAAAGCAGACATAGAGGGGATGTTGCCGTAGTAGATCCAGACGGTAAACTTAAATATTTTAGTGGTAACCCCGATAACCAAACATATTTAAGGTCAGCCGCCAAACCGTTTCAAATTTTACCAGTGATTAATTCTGGTGCAGCTGACTTTTTTAATTTTACAAAACAAGAAATCGCCGTAATGAGCGCTTCTCACAACGGAGAAGAAAAACATATTAAAACTATAAGAGAAATATTAGAAAAAATCGAGGTAAGTGAAGAGAAATTAAACTGTGGAATTCACGACCCCTATTTTAAAAAAGCAGCTCACAAGCTTTATTTAGACGGTAATAAACCAACAGATATACATAATAATTGTTCCGGCAAGCATGCTGCCCTGCTTGCCTTATGTAAGTTTAAAGACTGGGATTTAGATAACTACCTTGCAAAAGAGCACCCCGTTCAACAGCTCATGCTAACTACAATCAGTGAGGTTTCAGATATAAAAAGAACAGACATTTATTTAGGTGAAGACGGTTGTGGGGTAGTTGTTTTTGGTCTGCCCGTAAAGAAGATGGCTTATGCTTTTGCCCGCTTTGCTAATCCCGACTATTTGCCTAACAAATATAAAGAAGCTGCTCAGCGTATTACGAAAAGCATTAATGACCATCCTGATATGATCGCCGGTACCAAGCGGTTTAACACCGATTTAATTGAGGTCGTGGGTGATAAATTAACCGGTAAGATTGGGGCAGAAGGTGTTTTTTGTTTCGGTTTATATAATGGACCTGGAGTAAGTGTAAAGGTAGAGGATGGTAATTCTAGGGCTCTCCCTCCGGTTGTTATAGATATTTTAAAGACTTTAGATTATCTAACTGAGGAAGAGTTAAGCCAGTTACAAAGATATGTAAGACCGGTAGTAAAAAACCATCATGACCATGAGGTGGGCTATATTAAATCTATATTAAATTTAAAAAAGGATGTGAACCGTTAGAATGATTTTGATTAAAGATGCCCAGATTTTAACTATGGCCGATAATGATTACAAACAGGGTTCCATATTGATTAAAGACGGTAAAATAGCAAAAATTTCAGAAAATATTGAAAGTAAAGAAGAGTATCAAGTTATTGATGCTAAAGACCAGATTGTGATGCCGGGAGTCATCGATGCTCATACCCATTTAGGGATCGGAGAAGAGGGAGTAGGCTGGGAAGGTCAGGACTACAATGAAATGACAGATCCCTTCACACCCCAACTAAGGGCTATCGATGCAGTAAATCCCGATGATGACGGTATTAAAGAAGCTTTAGAACATGGTGTGACAACCATCATGACAGGTCCCGGTAGTGCTAATGTGGTTGGTGGTGAAAGTATGGTCATTAAAACCAAGGGTAAAACCATAGATGAAATGGTCTTAAAAAACCCGGCCGGAATCAAGGCTGCTTTTGGAGAAAACCCGAAAAGGGTATATAATGAACAGAAAAAACTCCCCACAACCCGCATGGGTATTGCCGCAGTGCTGAGAGAGAATTTAATGAAGACCGAAGATTATCTGGCCAAAAAAGAAAAAGCTCAAAAAGACGATGAGCCTTTCGATAGAGATATAAAGATGGAAAGTTTAATCCGTATTATTAAAAAGGAACTACCTTTAAAAATACATGCCCATCGGGCCGATGATATCATGACCGCAATCAGGATCGCCAAAGAGTTTGACATTGATGTAACCTTAGAACACTGTACAGAAGGCCATAAAGTAGCAGATGAAATTGCTGAAGCTAATATACCAGCAATTGTCGGACCTTCCATGACAGGTAGAGTCAAGGTTGAATTAAGTGAGTTAAGCTTTAAAACAGCCGGTGTTCTGGCGAAAGCAGGCGTAAAGATAGCCTTAATGAGCGACCATCCTGTAATCCCTACTAAAAATGCCACTATTTATGCAGCTTTAGCGATCAAAGGTGGTTTAGATGAAAAAGAAGCCCTTAAAGCTATTACCATTAATCCCGCCGAAATATTAGGGGTAGACGACCGGGTAGGAAGTATTGAAGAGGGCAAGGATGCTGATTTAATTATTTTTAAAGGTCATCCCCTTGATATCAGTTCCGATATTCAACAAGTAATTGTTAATGGTGAAGTAGTAAAAAAAGATGAGGATGATAACTAAAAATCATGAAATTAAGAGAGATAAGAGATAAATTAGAATTAGAAATAGTTCATGAAAATAAAGAGTTATTAGAGCTTGATATAAAAAAAGCCTGTGGGGCTGATTTAATGAGTGATGTTTTAGCATTTTCAGATGCCAAGACGTTGCTGATTACCGGTTTAACCAATCCCCAAGTGATAAGAACGGCTGAAATGATCGGAATTAAAGTAATCATATTTGTAAGAGGTAAATCACCGGTTGAAGATACCGTAAAATTAGCCGAAGAGAACAACATCTCGTTATATCAAACTGAAAAACCGATGTTTCAAACCTGTGGTGTTTTATATAATCTCGGCCTAAAACCCGAAAAAATGGTTAAAATAGAGTAGGTGACCGATAAGTTTTGAAAAGAAAAAAGATAATAGATCGCCAAATAGAGAGAAGAGATTTTGCAAGTGGTGGGGAAGTGTCCAGTAAGTTAAAAAAATTACTCCGAAAATTAGGGGTAAATAATAAGGATATTAGAAGAACTTCCATTATAACATATGAACTTGAAATGAATCTGATCATACATTCTGAAGGCGGCCGATTAAAGGCCTTTGTCACCCCTAAATCGATAACTATCCTTTCCGAAGATAAAGGACCCGGTATTGAAAATGTAGATAAAGCATTTGAACCCGGTTATTCAACTGCTTCTGATGATATAAGAGAGATGGGTTTTGGGGCCGGCATGGGTTTAAATAATGTAAAGAGATTTTCCGATGATCTGGAAGTGGAAAGTAAAGTTGGCGAATATACTAAGTTAAAAGCAACGATAAACTTAAATCAATAATAGCAGGAGTGTAACAATGAGTGATAAACATTCTGTATTACTAAAAGAAGATAAATGTGAGGGCTGTACTAACTGTGTAAAAAACTGTCCCACTAAAGCTATTAGAGTTCATCAGGGTAAGGCCACTATCAAAGAGGACCTCTGTATTGACTGTGCCGAATGTATTAGAACCTGTGAATACCATGCTAAATATGCAGAAACTAATGATCTAGCCGAACTGGCTGCCAATGATCACAACATAGCTTTATTAGCACCCAGTTTTTACGGACAGTTTGATAGTTCCTTTGATCCTGAGAAAATAAAAAAAGCAGTTTATAAACTTGGGTTTGATGAAGTCTGGGATGTTGCCTATGCGGCGGAAGCAATTTCACAAAAGACATACCAGTTTTTACAAAATAATGATGGCACCTATATTTCCGCCTCTTGTCCGGTGATTGTGAGGTTGATAAGCTTACTTTATCCCGAGCTTTTAGATAATATCGTACCCTTTAATTCTCCCGTGGATTTAATGGCGGACTTTGTTAAAAAGAAAGTAGAAGCAGAGGGCAGAGAACAATACGGTATGTATTTCATAACACCCTGTCCGGCTAAAGTCACGGCCATTAAAAATCCTTTAGGGAGAAGTGAATCCAGTTTAACCGGGGCGATCGCAGTCGATAAGATATATCCTAAATTACTTGAATTGATCAAAGGTGACAATAATTTTAAGGAAGTTGAACTTAAACAGAAATACCAGCCCTATATGGGTATTTCCTGGGGACAGAGTGGGGGAGAAAATGATATTTTAAATGAAGAAGGTATAATAGATACCTTATCTGTTTCAGGTATACATAATATTAAAAAAGTGTTAGAAGAATTAACGAGGGGCAATATCAAAGGAATAAAATATTTGGAACTAGTGGCCTGTCCAACCGGTTGTGTTGGAGGGATTTTTAATGTGAATAACCCCTTCCAGGCTAAATATAATATAAGGATGAATAT
>CAZGMM010000065.1:0-13898 GCA_964526845.1 uncultured Halanaerobiales bacterium
GAAGTAATAGAAGCTCCTTCCAAATCTTGTTTTTGATTTGGTGGGAGAGGTTCACCTTAAGTTCTTTATAATTTAGCTAAGGTTTCTAAAGCATAGTCAATATCTTCTTCCGTTGTGTGCCAGCCAATTGAGAACCTTAAAGCACCATCGGGAAAAGTACCAATCGTCTTATGGGCAAGGGGGGCACAGTGTAGTCCAGACCTGACCATGATTCCAAACTTCTCCGCCAATTTAAAACCCAAATCACCCAGATCATAACCTTTCACCCTTAAAGGTACAGTGGGCACTTTTTTATCTAAATCGGTTGAGCCGTAAACCGTAACCTTATCCAGGTTCTTCAAACCTTCTAAAAATCTTTCCAGTAATCTTATTTCATGGTTGTGAATAGATTTAATTCCAACCTTATTGATATATTCAATTCCGGCTTTTAGACCGATAATGCCCGGTGTATTAAGGGTACCGCTTTCAAACTTATCGGGTAAAAAGTCGGGTTGTTTAACCGTTTCTGATAAACTACCGGTACCACCGGCAATCAGGGTTTCCATCTCATCGGCTAATCGTTCGCTGATCGCCATCCCACCGGTACCCTGAGGGCCTAAAAGGCTTTTATGACCTGTAAAGCCGAGAAAATCTAAATTCAATTTTTCAAAGTCAATATCAAGTACACCTGCGGTTTGGGCGGTATCCAAAGCATAGAAAATATCATGCTTTTTAGCAATTTCACCAACTTTAGCCGCCGGTAAGATAGTACCGGTTACATTGGAGGCATGGTTTAGGATAATTAGTTTAGTATTATCCTTAACTGCATCTTCAATTAAGGAAGGGTCTAAGATACCTTCTTGATCAGCTTCAACATAACTGACTTCAATCATGTCTTTTTCTTCAAGTTGATTAAGAGGTCTAAGCACTGCATTATGTTCAAGTGAAGTAGTAACTACATGGTCACCATTTTTTAATAATCCCTTGATCAATATATTTAAAGATTCTGTTACATTTTTAGTAAATAGAATGCTTTCTACTTCACCGGCATTAAAGAAATCCGAAATAAGAAACCTGGTATCCATTATTTGACGGCCGGCCTGTATCGCACATTCATAACCACCCCGCCCGGGACTGCAGTTAAGTTCTGTCATGAATTCCTGGACGGCATTGATCACGGTCTGCGGCTTGTGGCGGGTTGTGGCAGCATTATCAAGATAAACTTCCCTCATAATAATTCCCCCTTAAATTTTAAGAATATTTACTTTTAAAAGTCGATTTCTTCTAATCTCTTTTCGTTGTTTTCAAGTACTACATTACTTATGACCTGTTTTATGTGGTCAACAGTTTTTTTAGTTGCCTTTTCAACAGAGTAGGAGACCCTTTGGTTGACAAGCAAAGAGAGCATACCCTGATAAAAAAACATATTTACTTCATCGATCTTTTTGGCCTGCTTGAGCGTGAAACGGCCTTTGTTCACACATATTCTTAATGGTTTAGTTACATTATCCTCGGCAAAAGAGTCTGTCAGAACCGGTAGATAATCGGCCGGAGAATATTTAAAGTCATCGGGATAAAGTTTAAAATATTTTTCGATTAAGATCCTGGGACTCTCATCAATATTTTCCCCAAATATTGAATAGTAAATTTTGGGGTTTTGATAGGAATAATGACAAAACTCCCTCCATAGGTTTAAGTAATTATCCAAGGGGTCTTGATCTTGTTCAATAATCTTTTCAATGTCCTTAAAGTAATCTTTCATAAAGTTTAAGGAAGCAAAGAAGATAAGCTGCCGACTATTATCAAAATAATTATAGATTGTGGCCGGGTTGTAGCCAGAGATTTTAGCCACTTCACGCACCGTTACCTGTTCTAAACCTCTTTCTTCAATAATATCAATCGTAGAACTCACAAAAACTTTTATAATCCGTTTTACTTTTACGTCATCTTTGTCGAAGTCTATCATATTTTTTACACTCACCCTCTATTATTTATACTGGAAGAATAATAAAATAAGTAATTTATTTAATATGTTATTTTTTATATTATTCTTAACAATGTAATAATATAATAAACACGTTTAATTTTCAAGATGATTATTTTAATTGTGATAATAATAACTTGTATAAAAAAGAAGGAATTTTATTTATTATAAAGAAATAGGAAAACGTGGTTAATAATTAAACATGTTTAAAATACTAAAAATGATTATTAATAAACTAACTTTTCAGGCAGGATAAAATTAAATATTTGACTCCCTAAAATGGAGAAGTGATTATATGATACAGTTTAGTCAAGATGACATTAAGAAGAAGAGGATCTTGCGAGCATTTATTAATTCTGTAAGGAAGGTGATAAATGAAGAGGGTATTGAGAATGTCACAATCAGGAAAATTGCTAAAGTAGCAGGATATAACAGTGCCTCAATCTATAATTACTTTGATAACCTAAACCAATTAATATTCTTTGGTTCGATCAGTTTTTTAGATGATTATGTAAAAGCTATTCCATTTTATCTTAATAAAAGTGAGGATGAATTAGATAAGTACCTATTAATATGGGAGTGTTTTTCTAAAAACTCTTTTGAAAATCCAAATATCTTTTACGCAATTTTTACCGAGAATATAGGAGATAGTTCTGAAAATTTATTTAAAAAATATTATCAACTTTTTCCAGAAGAGTTAGATAATATTCCCAAAAGGTATATTCCCATGTTATTAGAATCCGAACTTTCCAAAAGATGTTCAATTCATATCAAACCATGTATAGAAGCAGGTTACTTCACCACAGAGGTAGCAGAAGAAGTAGATGAGAGGATAAGGCTTATTTACCATGGTATGCTTTCCCTAATGGTTAATAACCGCCTTGAATATGATCCCAAACAGGCAACAGCCACTTTTATGAAATACATAAGTTCAATCGTCGATAACAAAGCATTATTAAAAAGTTGAAAATTGTAATATTCAATTTTCGATATTTTCTTTAAATATAAATAATCAAAATATTAAGAAAATTGTATATATTTGTAATATGGTTAAAAATAATAATATATAAGGGGGTGGTTAAAAAATACAGTTCAAAAATTGAAAACAAAGGGGTGAAGACATTCATTTAATACTTTCTTATTTGATTAATTAGTAAAAACGATTAGTTGAGTAGTGGGTCAAATTATAAGGAGTGATATTAGTGCATAAATCCTGGTCAGAAAATAAGACTTTTTGGATTGCCTTTATCTTGACCATTTTATTTGTATTGTGGGGAGTATTTGGTATTGAAAGTCTAAGAGTAGCTGCTGATGTCTCCTTTAACTTTGTAACCCAACAGTTGGGTTGGTCATTTATGCTGGGTGGTACTATATTTGTATTAGTAGCTATGTATATTATGCTCAGCAGAATAGGTGATATAAAGTTAGGAGAACCAGACGAAGAACCGAAGTATACTCGATTTGAATGGTTCTCTATGTTATTTAGTGCTGGTATGGGAATTGGACTTGTGTTTTGGAGTGTATCAGAACCGATCTGGCATTATATCTGGCCTGCCACAGGTGCAGCAGCAAATGCAACTGCTGAAACCCAACAGGCAGCTATTAATGCAATGAGACTTTCCTTTTTCCACTGGGGAATACATCCCTGGTCAATTTACATCATAGTTGGTGGTTCCCTAGCATATTTTTCATACCACAAAGGACTACCAATGTTATTGAGTTCCACTTTAGAACCTCTCATAGGAAGAGAAAACCTAGATACAGGTTGGGGTAGATTAATCAATATAATCGGTGTATATGCTACCCTATTTGGACTGGCCACATCTCTTGGTTTAGGTGCGATGTCAATCGTGGCCGGATTAGCACAGCTAAACTGGATTGCTTCAGCTTCAACGGGAGCCCAGATCGTAGTTGTCATTGTGGTTACAGCAGCCGCTGTAATTTCAACCATAACCGGTATAGATAAAGGTATTAGATATCTTAGTAAAGTTAATGTATGGATTATGTCCATATTAATGATTTTTGTCGTTCTAATCGGACCTACACTCTTTATCTTAAGATTATTCACAAATACAATGGGGCAATATTTGCAGCACATTGTGGAAATGTCATTTATGTCAGACGCAATTATGGAAAATGCCTGGTTACCAGCCTGGACAATTTTCTACTGGGCATGGTGGATCGCATGGGCACCCTTTGTTGGAACCTTTATTGCCCGTGTTTCTAGAGGCAGAACGATAAGAGAGTTTGTTATTGGTTCCTTATTCGTACCAGTTTTAGTAAGTCTAGTTTGGTTTGCAGTATTTGGTGGAACCGGACTTAATATTGCTCTAGGTGAAGGGGGACAAGGCCTTATTGAAGCGGTGCAGGAAAGTGAAGCTGCCGGATTTTATGCAGCCTTGGCAACGCTGCCGCTTGCTAAATTCTTGATCTTCCTCGGAACACTATCAGTTACACTCTTCTTTATAACATCATCTGACTCAGCTACATATGTAAATGGTATGTTAACTTCTGGTGGAGATCCAAACCCACCTCGTCCTTTAAGAGTATTCTGGGGAGTAAGCGAAGGTGCAATAGCAGCAATACTAATCTTCACCGGTGGTCTATCAGCCTTACAGACTGCCTCTGTTGTAAGTGGATTTCCATTTATGATAATTATGTTCTTTATGATCTACTGTCTACTTAAAGACTTACATCTAGAACGCAAAAAGAAGGCTAAAGGAGTCGGTAAGTACGAAGATATAGAGGAAGAGCCAGAACTGGCTTAATAGAAAAAAGTAAATAAAGGGGAAAAGCTGGAATATGGCTAACATTCCAGCTTCCCCATATTTTTTTAAGATTAATCTAATCATGATTAGTTATTCAAATCTAGGTTGTTTTTAAGCACAAAAACTATAATATTAAGAGGAGGGAATAATATTGGCAGATTATGAAAAAATGGCTGATGCCGTGATTAGCGGTAATCAGGACACAGTAGTAGAATTAACTGAAAAGGCAGTTGATGAAGGAATTGAACCTAATGAGATCATTGAAAAGGGTTTGATCAACGGCATGAACGTTGTTGGTAAGAGATTTAAAGCGGGGGACATGTTTGTACCGGAAGTACTGATGTCAGCTAAAGCGATGAAGGCCGGCATGAATATCGTCAAGCCATTACTACTAGAGGGTGAAATGCCTTCGGAAGGCAAGGTTCTTTTAGGAACCGTATCAGGTGACCTACATGATATTGGTAAAAACTTGGTAGGTATGATGATGGAAAGTGGTGGATTAGAAATTGTTAACCTCGGCACCGATATTGATCCGGATGAGTTCGCTGAAAAAGTGAGAGAACATAAGCCAGATGTATTAGGAATGAGTGCACTTTTAACTACCACAATGTTAGCAATGCGTGATACAATTGAAGTATTAGAAGAAGAAGGTTTAAGAGACTCAGTCAAAATAATGGTTGGTGGAGCACCAGTTACAAAAGAATTTGCAGATGAAATTGGAGCAGACGGCTGGGCACCCGATGCCGCTTCAGCCAAGGATTTAGCTTTTGAACTGATTAATGAAAAGTAATGAAAGGACGGTGAAAAGATGAGTAGATACGTACGCTCAAGATATAATGTAAATAAGACAGTAAATTTTCAGTCTTTAACTGAGCAGGAACGAGAAGAAATATTTTATGCAGCCCTCGAGGTACTGGAAAGAACCGGGGTAAAGATATTTGATGACGAATCTCGTGAATATTTAGAAGAAGCAGGCTGCTGGGTAGAAGATAAAGTAGTTAAAATACCGATTAGTTTAAGTGAATGGGCCGTTGATAGTGCCCCTTCCAAGATCCTACTTTATGATAGAGATGGAAATCGCAAGTTGAATATCCATGATAATAAAACATATTATGGACCTGGTCCGACCAATACCTATCACAAAGATCCAGATACAGGTGAAAGAAGGAGACCGGTCCTGGAAGATACAGTTAGGGTAGGTAAGGTCGTAGATGCCCTACCAAACATAGACTTTGCGATGGATTTAGGTACTCCCACCGGAGTTACAGATAATATTGCTGATGTTTATGCCTTTAAAGCATTAGTGGAAAATACAACAAAACCGATAGTTCACTGGGGTTTTGATATCGATCAGTACCAGGATATTATCGATATTGCCTCTGCTGTCAGGGGAGGATTAGAAGAACTTCAGAAAAAACCATTTATGTTCCTCTATTCTGAACCTACTTCTCCTTTACTACACTCGCGTGAAGCGATTGCCAAGGTAGTATTTGCAGCTAAAAACAAGATACCGATCGTCTATACACCCTGTGTAATGTCTGGGGCGACTACACCCGCCACTATGGCAGGTACTATAGTACAAGGTATCTCAGAAAGTATTGCCGGAATAGTAGTTTCCCAGCTGGTCCGTAAAGGTACACCTATCATTATGGGTGGAGTTTATGGAATCATGGACATGAAGACCACGATCTATAGTTATGGTTCACCCGAGTTCCATCTACTACAGGCCGGTATTGCCGAAGTTGCCCATTATATGGGTATCCCGATTTTCGGAACCGGAGGCTGTACAGATTCCCATACCCTTGACGGCCAGGCTGCAGCTGAATCTGCTATGAGTATTCTGATGGCAGCCCAATCCGGAGCTAACATGGTCCATGATGTTGGTTATACAGCTTCTGGACAGGTCGGTTCCCTTGATCAGCTGGTCATGGGTGATGAAATTATCGGTATGGTAAAAAGAATTATGAGAGGTATCCAAGTTGATGATGAACACCTCGCAGTAGATGTTATAGATGAGGTTGGTCCGGGTGGACACTTCTTAGGAGAAGACCACACCGTTAAACACTTTAGAGATGAAACCTGGTTCCCAACTCTGATCAATAGAATGAGATATGACGGCTGGAAGTCCCAGGCTAATAGTTCCACTATGGGCGAAAGAATAAAAGAAAAAGTACATGATATTGTAGAAAACCATGAAGTTAAACCTCTGTCTGATGAAGTTAAGGCTAAAATAGATGAGATCATTGAAAAAGCCGAAGAAAGAGAAGCAAACAGAGACAAAGACAAAAAAAACAAATAGGGATAAAAACCTTAAGGGAGGTATAGATTAGTGGCTGATTTTGAAAAGATGGCTGATGCCGTTATAAGTGGTAAACAGGATTTGGTTGATGAATTAACCCAAAAAGCAGTTGATGAAGGTACAGAACCCAACGAAATAATTAATAAGGGCCTAATAAATGGAATGAATATTGTAGGTAAAAGATTTAAAGCAGGCGACATGTTCGTACCGGAAGTTCTGATGTCTGCTAAAGCGATGAAAGCAGGTATGAATATTGTAAAACCACTTCTTCTAGAAGGTGAAATGCCTTCAGCCGGCAAGGTACTTTTAGGTACCGTATCAGGTGACCTACATGATATCGGCAAAAACCTAGTAGGTATGATGATGGAAAGTGGTGGATTAGAAATAGTTAACCTCGGTACTGATATTGAGCCTGATGAGTTCGCTCAACAGGTAAGAGAACATGAACCAGATGTACTCGGGATGAGTGCTCTCTTAACTACCACAATGCTGGCAATGCGTGATACAATTGAAATTTTAGAAGAAGAGGGCTTAAGAGATTCAGTTAAAATTATGGTAGGAGGAGCACCGGTAACCAAAGAATTCGCAGATGAAATTGGAGCAGACGGCTGGGCACCTGATGCTGCCTCAGCGAAAGATTTAGCCTTTGACTTGATAAGTGAAAAGTAAAGAAAGGATGGTGAAAAGTAGATGCAAAGTAATTATAGGTCTAATGCGACACATAATTTAGAAGTTCTTTCGGAAGACCAAATAAAGAGAATTCTCGGTGCCGCTAAAGAGATATTAGAAAGAACCGGAGTAGTATATTATGACGATGAAGCCATTGAAACCATGAAAAAAGCAGGCTGTTTTGTAGACGGCAATAGAGTAAGAATACCAACCAGGTTAGTGGAATGGGCTTTAAGGACCGTTCCCTCCAAAGTGACTTTATCAAATAGTAGAACCGGTAAAAGGGTTATGGAACTTACCGGTAATAATGCTTACTTCGGCACCGGTTCAGATACACCGTTTTTCATAGATCCCTATACTCAGGATCGGATTCCGGCCAGTAAAGAAACAGTTGCCATGGCTACCAAGACGATTGATGCCTTAGAAAATATGGACTTTGTAATGTCCTTGGGTATTGTTCAGGATGTACCACAGTTAGTATATGATAGACACCAGTTCCAGGCTATGGTTAATAATACTTCCAAGCCGATCGTTATTACCGCCAATGATGTAGAGGGTTATGCTGATATCATTGAGATGTGTGAGGTAATCGCAGGTGGGGAAGAAGAGTTAAGAAGACATCCCTTTATGACCCTTTATGCTGAACCCATTTCACCTTTACAGCATGCGGAAGATGCCGCCCAGAAATTGATCTTGGCCGGCAAAAAACAGCTGCCCGTTGTTTATACTCCCTGTATTATGGCCGGTGGAACCGTACCAGCTACTTTAGCAGGTGCAATGGCCAATGGTTTAGCTGAAAGTCTAAGTGGTTTAGTCTTAAATCAATTAACCAATGAAGGTAACCCCTTCATTATGGGTGGAGTATTTACGATCATGGATATGAATACAACCATCTTTGCCTATGGGGCACCTGAATTTGATTTGATGATGGCAGCTTTAGCTGATGTATCAAACTACCTTGATCTACCGATGTTTGGTACAGCCGGTTGTACTGATTCCAAAGTAGTTGATGAACAGGCTGCTATCGAAGATGCCCTGTCGATATTAATGACAGCCCAGTCCGGGGCTAACTTAAACCATGATGTAGGATATATCGAACATGGTAATGCCTCCGCCTTAGAAAATCTGGTTATTAACAATGATCTAATTGGTTTTGCCCGCCGGATCGTTCAGGGTATAGAAGTTAATGAAGATACCCTGGCCGTTGATTTAATCGATAAAGTCGGACCGGGCGGACATTTCCTCGGAGAAGAACATACTATGAAGTACTTTAAAGAAGAAACTTATTACCCAGATCTCTTCAAACGTCAGTTCTTCGAAAACTGGGAAGAAGAGGGGAGAAAAACTCTCTTTGATAGGGCCAATGAAAAGGTAATCGATATCTTAGAAAACTATGAACCAGAACCACTACCAAAAGACGTCCAGAAGAAATTACAGGATATTGTTGATAGAGCTGAAAGTAAATTAGATTAATAAATAGTAATTAAAGGGGGATCTTTCAATGGCGAACCTGGCTTTAGGAATAGATACCGGAGGAACATATACAGATGGAGTAATCTTTGGGATGGACTCCCGTGAAATATATTCTAAGACAAAGGTGCTGACGACCAGACATGACCTCAGTATAGCTATTGAGAACTGTCTGGAAGGCCTTTTAGATAATATGGAACAGGAACTTAAAAATGATGATATCAAAATGGTCTCACTCTCTACTACCCTGGCTACTAATGCGATCGTGGAAGGCCAGGGGGCCGAAGTTGGCTTGATCACAATCGGCCGTGAGATCGAAGATAAGATACCAACACCCTATTACTTCAATTTAGAGGGCGGTTGTAATATAAAAGGCAAGATCAAAAAAGAAGTAGATCTAAAAAGAGCCCGCATTGAAGTTGACCGTCTGAAACCAAAGGTAGATGCCTTTGCTGTTTCTGGTTACCTATCGATAAGGAATCCCAAACAGGAAAACGAAGTTAAAAAACTTATCAAAGAAGTGACCGGCTATCCGGTAGTCTGTGCCCATGAGCTAAGTTCTGAATTGGGTTTTAAAGAAAGAACTGTGACAGCTGTCTTTAATGCCAGGTTGATGCCCCTGATCACAAAATTAATACAAGCTGTCAAAGCTAGTTTGGAAAAAAGGGATATTAAGGCACCCCTGATGGTTGTCAGGGGTGATGGGTCCCTGATCAATGAAGAAAAAGCGAGAGAAAAACCGGTGGAGACTTCTCTCTCCGGACCGGCAGCCAGCATTATTGGTGCAAAGACCCTGACCGATATAACTGACGGTATCGTTGTTGACATGGGGGGGACAACAACCGATATTGCGATTCTAAAGGATGGTAAGCCCCGCCTCACTAAAAAGGGGGCCAAGGTTGGTGGTTGGCTGACCAGGGTCAAGGCTGCTGATATAACTACAATCGGGATTGGAGGGGATAGTTTCATCCAGGTTTCTAAAGATAGAATGTTATCGATAGGACCGCAGAAGGTTTTCCCTTTAAGCTGGATCGTTAAAAAGCATGACCATCTTCACCATGAGTTAAGTGAAATTAAAGAAAGAAACTATTATCCTCTTTCCAGTCAGCCAACTACAATCTTAACCTATGTAAAGGATCCCGAGAATCTAGAACTAACCGATACAGAAAAAGAAATTTTAAAACTGATCAGAGAAAAACCACACACCTTATACTATATTTCAAAAAAACTGGATAAGTCCCCAGATATTCTGCCCTGGGACCATCTGGTAAAGGTCGGTTCTGTACATAGAGCTTCTTTAACCCCGACCGACCTCCTCCATATTAAAGGGAACTATAAGCAGTGGGATGTTGATGCCGCTAATTTAGGTATAAGGATCATGGCTGATAGATATGAAACCGATATAGAAACCTTTATGCAGGATGTATTTAAGGAAATATACTATCAAATTGGATCCGTGATCACAGAAGTCCTGATTTCAGAAGAAGGGCAGTCAATCTCACTAAAAAACAGTGACAGCCAATACTTTTTAAAGAAAATGATCAATCATATCAATGAAAAAGAGGAAAAGGTTAAGTTTAATTTGCAGTGCAACTTACCGATGATCGCGGTAGGTGCACCCGTAGAAGCCTACTTCCCTCAGATTGCTGACAGGATGAATACTGAATTGATCTTACCGGACTATGCCGAGGTAGCAAATGCAGTCGGTACAGTAGGTGGAAAGGTCATCGAAAAGATCGTGGTGATGGTCAAACCGGGTGATGGCGGCGGATTTTTGGTCCACAGTCCGGCCGAAAGAAAGTTTTTCAAAGATTTTGAAGATGCCCAGTCCTATGGTCAAGCCATCGGTGAGGAGATCGCTTATGAAAGGGCGGCCAGCTCAGGTGCAACCAATATTAGAACTGTCGTGGAAAAAAATGATAAGTACAGTGACTACTTAGGACAGGGTGAAGATACTAAAGATGAAGATAAATTATTTATAGAGAGTAGAATAGAAGTAACCGCGGTTGGAAAACCGTGGTAATAATTAAAACTAACTTTGTTAGGGAGGTGGAATGATTATCGAATTAAAAAGTTCGATAATCAAAATCTTATGATAATTATTGGTGAATTGATTAACTCTACACGTGATGTGATAAAAGAAAAAATTGAAGACAGAGATGCAGAATATATACAGGATATTGCCCAACAACAGGTTGATGCCGGTGCTGATTATGTAGATGTAAACTCAGGTGCTTTCGTCTGGGATGAAATAGAACATTTAATCTGGTTGGTAAAAACCGTACAGGAAGTAGTAGATACACCCTTATCTTTAGATAGTCCCAATGAAGAAGCTATCAAAAAAGCAGCTGAAATTCACGATGGTATTCCGATGATTAACTCCATTACAGCGGAAGAAGAAAGGTACAAAAAGGTTTTACCTTTAGTACAGGAATATGACGCTAAAGTTGTAGCTCTTTGTTTAAGTGATGAAGGTATGCCGGAAACCGCTGATCAGAGATTAAAGATAGCAGATAAGCTGATGAATGATCTAGAAAAAGATGGGGTACCTTTAGACAATGTCTTTATTGATCCCATTATCAAGCCGATCAGTGTTGACGGTAAATTCGGACATCAGGTATTAGATACGATCAGCGGTATAACTGATTGGGATACCGATGTTCATATTACCTGTGGTTTAAGTAATATTTCCTTTGGACTACCCAATAGATGTCTGCTTAACCAGGCCTTTTTAATGATGGCCATGGATAGGGGCCTAGATTCAGGTATTATTGACCCACTTGATGAACATATGATGAAACTTATTAAAGCGGCCGAAGTACTCTTAAATAGAGATGAATATGGACAAAGATACTTAAAAGCCTGTAGAGCTGGTGAAATGGATTAACCAAAAGGAGCGAGTGTAATGAAAAAGATAGCTATAATCGGAGGTGGAATCGCAGGATCTCAAACAGCAGTTGAACTGGCTAATAGAGGTAATCAGGTAATAATAATCGAAAAATCCGAGCAAATAGGCGGTAATATCAAGGATTTCGGCTGTAAGGCCGTTGATATCTGCCTTAAGGATAACCTCTGCCTTGTAGATGAAATCTTTAATGAAGTAAAAGCTTCAGATAATATAGATATACTTTTTCAGACCAGAGTAAATGACTTTACAGGGGAGCCCGGTAGCTACAGTTTAGGAATCGAAAGGGAAGGGGAATTCAGCTCGATCGATGGGCTGGACTATATTGTCGTAGCTACGGGCTACACCCGCTGGTCTGACTTAGAAACGGGGACCCCGGAAGTCTATCAGGATGATAGAATTGTCTGGGCCTCTGAGTTAGAAGAGTTCTTTAAAGGCAGGAAAGACCATCAAGAAGCCGACCAATTAGATATGCCGATCAAGCCGGATTCAGCTGTATTTATACAGTGTAATGGTTCAAGAAGTATACAGGAAAAAGCTAGATATTGTTCACGCGTCTGTTGTGGGTATTCCTACCGGATGGCCCGGGTGTTAAAGCACTTCTTTCCCGAAATTGATATTACGATTTTCTTTATGGACTTACAGGAAGGTGGATACTTACAGGAGTTAAGTTATAAGAAATTAGAAGAAAATGATATTGACTATATCAACTGTAAACCGATCAAAGTTAACAACGAAGAAGAGCAGATTAATATCTTTTATGAAGACCAGACTAAAGGCAAAAAGGACAATTTGAAGACTGATTTATTGGTTTTATCAGAAGGTATACATGCTAAAAAAGTAAATGAAGACTGGTCCCGCCTATTTAATCTCCAGCTCGATAAATACGGCTTTCTCTATCCAATTGAAAAAGAAGCCGAAACACATATTTATCTGGCCGGTACTATCAAGGGACCAAAAGACATTGCTGGCACCTTAAGTGACAGCAAGAATGTAGCTTATAGAATAATAAATGATAATTAGACAGGGGGATATATGATGTATGACGTAATATTTATCGGTGAAAAAATCAAATCACCCGAACTTAAGTCCCTGTGTATTGATCCTGAATCCCTGATAGAATGTCGGGGAGAGATCGGTAGCTTTCAATTAAAATATACGGAAGAAGAAGAAGAGATAAATAATGAGGAAAGTAAATATATAATAATTAATCTCAAAGCAAAAAGAGACAATCCCATTGAAGAAACTTATGGTTTTGATTACAGGTTGGAGGATCTTGCGGAAGAAGAGGATATAATATTTATCCAGGACTATGATAAGATCTCTCCCGCTGTAATTAACAGGCAGGGTTTAAAGAAAGCAATTGCTGCCAAAGAAAACTATAAGAACAGTGAAGTATACTATCTCTTCCGTTCAATGCGTTTTATCGATGATAATGACAGCCTTTATGAAGAGGCCCGTAAGATGGGAATCATCTTCTTAAAGTATGAGATGGAAAATATTAAGATAAAA
This sequence comes from uncultured Halanaerobiales bacterium, assembly GCA_964526845.1. Taxonomy (GTDB): domain Bacteria; phylum Bacillota; class Halanaerobiia; order Halanaerobiales; family M55B127; genus M55B127. The sequence goes on from CAZGMM010000065.1 coordinate 13,587, forward strand.
GAAAATAATACAATCAACTATAAGAGAGGCGATCTTGATTTAGACCTTACAGGTCAAATCCTAACCGCCCCCTTATTAAAACCGGATGAAAAGATAAAAAGGGTGGCCAGGCTATTAAATATCGAGATGAGTGACAAAGATTACATCCAGTCTGAAAACATCTATCTTCAGCCGACCCTGACCGGTAAACGCGGTGTATACAGTTTAGCCGGGGCCAGAGGGCCCAATGCTTACTCAGATTTAGATTTAGAGATTGAATATACGCTTAATGAAATCAAATCTAATCTGAATGATTTTGAACCTCTCACCGAA
>CAZGMM010000066.1:0-13560 GCA_964526845.1 uncultured Halanaerobiales bacterium
AGTTACGAAGGTAAATAAAAGTCTAGAAATGATTTATTATCAATTAGATATTCTTCCATAGATTCTAAATTTCCTATATAAATTAAAAAACCCTATCTGCTTAAACAGATAGGGAAGGGGTGTCATAAGTTATATTAAATTTTAAATCCTTAATAATATAGGGTTTAAAATGTTTTAAAAGTTTCTTTATTTTTCGATTTCAAAAATAGTATAACATAATTAATTAGTTTGTGCAAGGATTCACAATAAATTTTTCAAATTTTTTTCCCTTTTTTTCTATCTCATTAAAATTCATTAATAAAGAGAACTTTTGTCTGCCTTAATATACTTACCGTGTCCCCGATGACCTCTATATGCACCCTGGTTTAAAACAATATTACCGCGGCTGATGGTTGTTATAGGATAACCTTCTACTTCAATATGGTTATATGGACTATATCCAGCATTAGAATGCATGAACATATTTTCTAATTTTCTTGCTTTTTCTGGATCAAAGATAACTAAATCTGCGTCCGTATTCTCTTTAAGGCTTCCTTTTTGGGGATAAAGACCAAAAATCTTAGCAGGATTAGTAGAAAGTTTATTTACAATATCTACTAACTTCAGCCCTCTTTTTGTGCCGAAATGATGGATTAAAGGGAAGAGGGTTTCGGAACCTGGTATACCCGGTAAGGTATTAAAGGCATCATCCCCCATTTTCTTTTGGGCTATATCAAACGCACAATGGTCAGTGGCTACAACATCGATATCACCTTTTATTAACCCATCCCATAAACTTTCATTATCTTCTTTAGTTCTAAGAGGTGGGGTCATAAAGTATAGATAACCATCTTCTCTTTTCAGATACTCCCTATTTAAAAGAAGATAATGAGGGGTGGTTTCTGCCTTTAAGTTGATCCCTTTTTCCTGTTCTTTTCTTAAAACCTCTAATCCTTCTTTTGAAGATAAGTGCACAATATAGCCGGGCATCTTGAGCATTTTAATTAGTTCAGATATATTCTCTACGGCTTTAGCTTCTGCTTCTCCCGTTCTAATCTCGGGATGGTATTTAATATCTGTTTTGCCTTCTTTTTTATATTCTTTTTCATTGCTTTCTATAATCTCATTATCTTCAGCATGCACAATAGGCAAAAGTTCCATCTGTTTTAGGGTTTTAAACAATTCATAAAGTTTATCTTCCTCAATTAAGTAACCTTCCCTGCGGTAGGTTGTAAAGATCTTAATTGAACTAATTCCTTCATCTTTTATTTTCCTTAACTGCTGAGGGCTTTGTTCATCAAAGTGAGTTACCGATTGATGAAAAGTATAGTCCACCACAGCGTCACGGGCTTCTTTTTTCCTGTTATCCAGGGAGTCCTTAAAAGTTCTATCTCTTTCATGCTCATCATCAATAAAATCTATAAAGGTAGTTACTCCACCGAAGGCAGAAGCAATTGAACCACTGTAAAAATCATCAGCAGTAACGGTATTCCTCGATTTCAAAAGATAGTGAGTATGGGCATCAATCATACCCGGTAATACATAACAGCCTTCTGCATCAATTACTTTACTTTCACCTGTTTCGGTTTCTGTAAAGTTATCTGCTTTATCTACTTTTTTGATATAATCATCTTCAATCAGAATATTTAAAGGTTTAATAGAATCTTCTGTTGCTACTTTTCCGTTTTTGATATAAATACTCATTGGCAACCTCCTTTTTAAAGTAAAAAGAAAAGCCTATCCAAAGTGAAGATAGGCTCTTAAGAAAGTTAATATTTTTATATATATTAATATTTTGCTCTCTTTTTAGTTAAGATAAATATTGTCTCTTCTCCTATGTTGGTAGCATGATCTCCGATTCTTTCTAATGACTTCGCTACATTGGTAAATCTAAATACCTGGTTTATGTTTTGTAAGTCTTCCTTATCACTCACAAGTTTCAAGTTCTTATTATAGATTTGATCATAAATATTGTCTACTCTTTCATCCTGCCTACAGGCAGCTTCAGCAAGATCAGCATTTTTTGTAATAAATGCTTCCAGTACAACATCCAGCATATCTTTTACTATACCGGCTAATTCGGGAATCATAACTAGGGATTGTAAGTATTCTTCGTTTTTCAATTCGAGCACAATCTCGGCTATATTAGTAGCATGATCAGCAATTCTTTCTAAATCACTAGAAATCTTAACAAGAGCGATACTGTATTGAGTATCACTCAAGAGGGGTTTATCGAGCGATAATAATCGGGTAACTTCTTCTTCAATCGTAACCTGATAGCTGTCCATAACATCATCTCGATTAATTACGTCTTTGGCAAGTTCTGTATCTTTTTCATCAAGTGCTTTAATAGCGTTTTGCAGCATCTCTTCAGCAACTTCACTCATGTTACTTAGATCGTCCAGTAGTTGTTTTCTTCTCTCCTCATAAACCTGTTCCATATAGACACTTCAGCCCCTTCTTTAAATATATTTTCCTTTTATTATATATTCTCTATTAGGGTATGAAATCCTCCCTTATTTCCTGACTATATTAGTTTAGCTTAATTAATTTTGCAGTCCCTTCTTTAAGACCACAATAAAATCATCCAGTATATCCTCTAGTTTTTGGTCAGGTATCGGCATTTTATTAATATTATTTTCAATCAACTCTTGATAGGAAAAATCATATTTTTCTGTAACAAAATCTATTAAGGTTATAGATAGTCTGCTTACCAAAAATGACAGCAGCTTACTATCAATATCACTTCTTAATTTACCTTCTCTTTGAGCGTTAATTATATAATCTTCAAAAAATTGATCGGATCTCTTTTTAAGGACTGTCCCAATGTCTCCTAACTTTTCACTTGCGCTCTCGTTCATCGCATTTATAATTAATTTTGAATACTTCGGGTGAGTAAGATCAAATCTCGCTCCCTCTAGATGCATTGCTTTGAGCATTGCAAAGAAATCTTCCGTAGTTTCTTCTGTATGTTCACTGATAAACTTAAGTTTTTTATGACTGGCCTGGTCCAATAAATAAAGGTATAAATCTTTCTTATTAGTAAAGTACTGATACATGCTGCCTTTTGAAATACCAGCTTCCTCTACAATATTGTTGATTGAAGCAGAATTATAGTCATTTACAGCAAATTCTTTTAAAGCCACGTTAAAAATTTTATTTCTTTTCTCTTCTTTTAAATTAAAAAAAGTATCTTTTGGCATAAATTCATCCCCTTTTACGACTGTCTGGTCATAATTATAATATAAAGCATTTTAACTGTCAAAGATTTTATGACCAATTAGTCATATTTTTTATAAATACCTCTTGACAAGGATATCAGAGGGTGGTAGTATATGACCAAGTAGTCGTGTGGCCAGTTGGTCTTGTTAAATTGTTAAATTTGCTTATAAAGGAGAATATGCTTATGTTATTTAAAATTATTTGTTATATTTTAGCCACCACCGCATTAATCAAAGGTCTAGTTGGTATTTTTGCTCATCATAAACTATACGGATGGGCTGAAAAACATTATTCCAAACAGGATAAATCTATAACAGTTAAAGTATTAGTTGCCTATGCTGTTATTGTTTTAATCTTGACCTGGTATGCTACATTATTTAACTATGTACAATACGGTTATATTGTTACAGCTTTTATAACCCTAATGTCTATTAAGGCAGTTGGGCTTTTATTTAATTGGAAAGCAGCCTCACAAAAATTTGTTGGCTTTATTAAGTCCGGTCAGAAAATACTCTGGATATTAGATATTATTGTTATATCATTAAGCTTAATATTTTATGGATTAGGACTTTTCTTATATTAAACTCTGAAATTTACCATATTTATTAAAGACAGTTAATTAAACTTTTAAGGAGAGATCTCAATGTCTACATTTAATTATTTCAGTTTACTTTGCTCTTTTTAAGCCTTCATCGGGATTGTAAGTAGATTTTTAATTGTTTTTTTGGGCGAAAAATGGAACAAATGGGAGTTAAACATTGCTTATTCAGAAAAGAACCAAAATGGATATATTTAATCAGTATAATTTCATTATTTTTAGTAATTTATACTTGGTTTCAAGTATTTATTACTGAAATAGAATATAGTTGGATAATAGCGACCTTTATCTCTTTACCTTTAATCAAGGTTTCAGCCTTGTTATTTAAATATGATCAGTTTAGAACCTTTGCAAAAGAAGTTTTAAATAATAAAAGTAAACTACAACAATTAAATATAGGTGTACTACTCTTTTCAATTATATGTATTGGCATGGGTCTGCTTCTATATTAAATATTTGAAAAATTATTTTCAATTAAAACAAAAATATAACGCATGCGATTTCTTATTAGAAACCACATGCGTTTTATTTATAGCTGATATTTTCTTTTAAAACAGTACATCCTCACCACTTAACTTATAATGGGCGATATCCAATTTTTCCATAATAGGTAAGTTATAAGGACAGTAATTAAGACATTTTTCACACTCGGTACACTGATCTGCCTTAACATCTAATTCTTGATAAAGGGACCTTGCTTTTTCTTCTCCTTCAAACCAAAATCTTAATCTATCTCTTAAGGCAAAATCAGCCGGGTTTCTCACCTTACCGTCTCTCATCTGACGGTCATAATACCCTTCTAATTTAAATATTTCTTTGATATCTATATCGACCGGGCAGTCAAAACATTCATCACACCGACGGCAGACATAATTACCCAGCTCTGGTGCATTCTTGTAAAGTTCCTCTTTTTCTTCTTCACTCATCGGCTCATAAGTATTTGCATATCCAATATCTTCTTCTAACATAGCTTCAGTATTAATTCCGGTGACCACTATTGAAACCGGTAATGAAAACGCATATCTAAAAGCAGTTTCAGCTGACCTCCATAGGAAACCATCAGCTAATGCTTTCATTAGAACAATTCCAACCTCTTTTTCCTGTGCCAAAGGTAAAAGTTCATCTTCTAATTTAGGAAAATTGAATTTATCAAAGTAATTAAAGGTGGCCATCACTACATCAAATTTATCTTTATTAAGGGCTTTTATTAATACATCAGGTTGGCCGTGCATTGATATTCCTAAATTATCTACTTTGCCTGCTTCTTTTAACTCAAGAAATGCTTCATAGGCTCCACCGGCTGAAAAGATCGTTTCTAATTCCTCAAAACTTTTTACTGCGTGCATAAATAATATATCAAGATGGTCGGTACGGAGATTATTTAGAGTGCGGTTAACATCTCTTAGGGCAGCTTCTTTAATTCTGGAACCGGTCTTGCTGGCCAACACTACTTCATCTCTTCTCTTTTCAATGACCGGCCCGATCTTTCTTTCCGATTCCCCATCTCCATAGTCAGCGGCAGTTTCTATGTAATTTCCTCCCATATCAATATAATTATTTAACAAATTTTGTGCCTTTTCGGCTGGAATTTCGAGCAAATGAAACCCACCAAAACCAATTAAACTTACTTCAAGTCCTGTTTTACCTAGCTTCCTTTTTTCCATATCTTATCTTGCCTCCCTATTATATGGTCTTCCACCAATTTTATTTACACATTCAAAACCTATTTGATTAGCGTAGTCACCAGCTTCTTTCAGATCTTTTGTCTCAGAATATTTGGCAATAAAAGCAGCTGAAAAAGCATCTCCGGCCCCGGTCGTATCTCCTTCTGCTAATTTCCTTTTTTGCTGTATAAAGGATACTTCCTCTTGACTGCCCACCATACAACCCTTTTTGCCTACTTTTAGAACTACATTCTTATAATAATTAAGTAAGTAGTGCGTGATTTCTTTCGGCTTCTTTTTATTGGTCAGTACTTGTCCCTCTTCTATATTGGGAAAGCAAAGGTCAATACCGGCTGTTTGATTTAATATCTTCTGTATTCCATATTCCTTTAAACCAGAATAGGAGGAAGGATCAAAAGAAATTAGCAAATTTTTATCTTTTGCTATCTCTATAGCCTTTAAGGCGGCTTTTTCCATATTTGCTCCCCCGAAAAAGCTGTAACCGCCTAAATGCAGCTGCTCAACATCTTTGAATAGTTTTTCTTTAATATCAGAGGGTTTAATATCTATATTAGCTCCCCGGTCTGTAATCATCGACCTTTCACCGGCCTTGCTTAATAATACTACCACCCGGCCCGTTTGTTTTTCTTTGCTGGTTAGATTAATAAAATCAATATTGGTATCCTTAAATTCTTCTTTTAGATAATCTACAATAAAGTCGTCACCGGTTTTGGCTACCAGCCGGACCGGCTGCTTAAGATAATCAAGCCAGTAAGAGAAGTTTGCAGCCGAACCGCCCCCTGCAAAGTAGATTTCGGACTGGGTATCGGTATCAAAATTAATCTCTTCTCTTAAATTCACAATGATATCAAGGTTAATGTCTCCGATAACTAAAATCATTTTATCTCAGATCCTTTACTGATTTTGCTATCTCACAGCCCGCTCTTAAATTGTTTTTAACTAGTGATATATTTGCCTTGACACTTTCACCATCTGTTTCTTCTTTTATCCTCGTTAAAAGATAGGGGGTAATGTCTTTTCCCCTAATATTTTCATCTTCTACTTCCCGAACTAGTTCATCGATTATTTTATTAAATTGAGACCTATTAAGTTCATCTTTTTTTGGAATAGGTACTGTAACTAAGATTCCATTTCTATTTTCTAACAGCATGTTATTTTTAACTATCTCGGCTACTTCTTTACCATTACTGACCGAATAATCAACTTCAAGGCCGCTATCTCTTAAGTAAAAAGCGGGAAACTTCTCGGTCTTATATCCTAAAATTGGGACACCTTTTGATTCTAATACTTCTTTTGTTTTAGGTAGATCTAAGACGGATTTTGCTCCAGCACAGACCACTGTTACAGGAAACTCAGAAAGAGCCCTTAGATCAGCTGAAATATCAAAGGTCTCTTCAGCTTTTCTATGTACTCCCCCAATTCCACCGGTTACAAAAACATCAATACCGGCCAGATAAGCTATCTGCATTGTAGCTGCCACTGTTGTAGCCCCGTCTAACTTTTTTGATACCAGGACAGGTAAGTCCCTTAAACTCGCTTTTTTTATATTATCAGATTTACCTATAAATTCTATTTCTTCCTTTGTTAATCCCACTTTTAATTTACCATCTATAATTGCAATAGTAGCAGGTACTACTCCGGCCTCTCGCGCCTGTTCTTCTAATTCTATTGCCAATTCAATATTATCTGGATAGGGAAAACCATGAGCTATAATAGTTGATTCCAAGGCCATAATTGGTTTTTCCTCTTTTATAGCTTCTTCTACTTCGGTTGAATAACTTAAAATACTCTCCATATCATATCACCCTTTCTCTCTTATAAAAAAACATCTTTAATTAACCTCTCTTAATATATAATTTAAACAACAATATCTATTTTCCTCTTATTAAAGATAAGACGATTTGGTTGACTTTGCCTAAAATTATATATATAATTAAGTAGAAAAATTAATTAGGTGATGGAGCTCACCTTTAACTGTCAGTTTAACTGAATAATGGCTCCTGTTTAGCCTTTAGGCTAAGCAGGGGCTTTTTATATTTTTATAAACCTTTTCGGGGAGTGATCACATGTTAAAAATACTGTATATAGGTATTGGAGGCTTTATTGGAGCTAGTAGTCGTTATCTATTATCTAAATGGATTGAAATAAAGTGGGAGAGTTTAGTTCCAAATGGTACAATGGTTGTTAATACAGTTGGTTCCTTTTTGTTGGGGTTTCTAATGATACTTTTTTTAGAAAAAATTACAGGTTATTCTAACTTTAAAATTTTATTAACTACCGGCTTTCTAGGGGCTTTTACTACTTTTTCAACTTTCAGTTTTGAAACAATGATGTTATTAGAAGAAAAAAGTTATTTAATTGCAGGATTTAATATATTGGGGAATTTAACTTTGGGTCTATTAGCAGTTCTTCTGGGTATCTTTGCGGCCAGGGTTATATAGGAGGGGAATTAAAAATGAAAATTAAAGGTGAAGGTAAAATTCTAAAAATCTATATTGGTGAAACTGATAAATATAATCATCAACCTCTTTATCACGCTATTGTTAAAATGCTAAAAAAGGAAGGAATAGCTGGTGCTACTGTACTAAAAGGTATTGAAGGATTTGGCCTCAATAGTCATATCAAAAGTGCTCATATCTTACAGCTTTCAGAAGACCTTCCCTTAGTTATTGAAGTAGTTGATAAAACTGAGAAGATTAAAAAAGTTCTTCCGAAGGTTAAAGAAATGGTGACTGAAGGTCTAATCACCATAGAAAATGTCGAAGTAATTAAACACACAACCTCAAAAGAATTTAAAGAAAAATAATATAAAATTAAAGGACAGCCCAGATAAAACTGCCCTTTTTTTATATTACTCTCTACTGTACGGTTTACCAAGAGAAGCTGGGAATTCTACCCTTCTTCTGAAGATCCACATGATGATCAAAACTGAGATGAACGGCATCATTAATAAGAACTGATAGGGGAACAACGCTTGTCCCAGCTGCTGTTGAAAAGAAAGCACTTCAATAGCAGCAAAGATAAATGCCCCTAAGTAAGCCCTCTCCGGCCTCCAGCTGGCAAATATGGCAATCCCGATAGCCATGAAACCTCTACCATTGGATATATTAGTAGTATAAGTCCCGGTAATTACAAGGGGTAAGTATGCCCCTGCCACTCCCATCAACATACCGCCGGTAATTGTAGCAACGTATCTTCTTAAGGTAACATTAATTCCCACAACATCAGCCGCCTTGGGGTCTTCACCAATAGCCCTTGTTTCTAATCCCACTCTGGTGTGGTAGAAAATATAATAAGCAATAAACACGGCCATATAAGTAAAGTAAACTATAACATCTTGATTAAATATGGCCCCAATAATAGGAATATTACTAAGTAAGGGAATATCTATAACTGGCACTGGTGGTGCTTCCGGTGCAAAAAGCTGTACTCCTATGATTATCTTATATAATAAATCTGATAGACCGGTCCCTAAGATAACCAGTGTAATACCAAGGATAAATTGACTTATCTTAAGAGATTCATGTATATAAATCAAAAGGAGAGCAAAAATACCTCCCATAAGTGCACCAATTACAAAACCCATCCACCACTGGCCGGTCATATAAGCAGCTATAAAACCGGCTGAAGCCGAAGCAAGCATGATACCTTCACCGGATATATTAAATACACCTGTTCTGCCTCCGATTACAATTCCAAGACTGGCCAGGGCATATATACTGGTATATGAAATTATCTGGGTTAACATTTCAGTTAACTGTCCCATACTAAAACATCCTTTCTTTAAAGATATATATTCTATTCAATATATCCACCACCTGCTTTTCTTCTTAAGACCACGATCAATAATACTATTAAGGCCTGAGTTAAAAAGACCAGTTCAACCGGTACCTGTAGGGTCCTCTGCATAGCATCAGCCCCCACCAATAGTATCGAGATGAATATAGAAGAAAGCGGCACGCCCAGTGGATTACCCTGACATATTAAAGCAGTTAAGATCCCAAAAATACCGTACTGTGCTCCACTTGTCAATGCAAAACCTTCAATCAACCTCTGATGGACACCCATGACTTCTATACCGCCGCCCAAACCGGCCATTGCTCCTGCAATCATGAATGTTAACATTAAAGTTCTTTTCATCTTAATACCATAAACAGATGAAGCATCTGGATTCATACCTGTTGCTTTAATCTCATAACCTAAAACCGTTCTGTTCATTAAAAAGTAGATTAAAAAGATCACAATAAAAACTATGAAAATACCGATATGCAGTTCTTGAAACATCTTCGGCAAGATGGCAGCATCCGGTAGTTTAATCGTCATCGGGTGACCGGATAAAGGAGCTTTCCACGGTTCTGTAGTCGCAACAAAGTTAACAGAATAAAAAGCAATAAAGTTTAACATGATGGTTGATATAATAGGATTAATATTATAATAAGCCTTTAAGGCCCCTGCTATAAGAGCTAAAAATGCACCGGCCGCCATTGCTACAATTATCAGAATAGGTATGAAAATAAAGGCCGGCAGGTTTAGCCCCGATAAGGCAAGACCTACAATCGCCGTAAAAATACCTCCGAAAAGCATCTGTCCCCATCCACCTATATTAAAAAACCTTATTTTAAAGGGGATGGCAAAGGCATAAGTAGCAAAAGTTAAGGGAATAAATTTCTTCAGGGTTTCAATTATACCCCTTCGCGAGGTAAAAGAGGTTAATAGCAGAGTTTGATAGGCCTTTAATACATTGTATCCTAATAATCCTATAATAATACCTGATACACCAAAAGCAATAATAAGGGCTAGAATATAAGGTTTAAAAGAATCCCAAACCAACTGTCCCCGTGTTTTTTCTTCAATCATATTTTCTTCTGCATTCACTATACTAACCCCCAATCATCTTTGAGCCGATCTCATATTTATCAAATTGATCTTGCTCAAATATTTTTACTAATTTACCTTCATGAATAACTCCTATCCTATCACTTACTTCCATTAATTCATCTAAATCTTCATTTATATATAAAACCGCGGTCCCTTTAGATCTTAATTCTACTAATCTATTAAATACAAATTCAACTGAAGCCATATCCAGTCCTGCCGTAGGGCTATGTGTAACTAAAAGGTCAAGTTCATTCATTAATGCCCTACCTATGATAACTCTCTGGATATTACCACCGGATAATTTACCAATTTGTTGTTTTTCATCGGGAGTTTTTACTTTAAACTCGTTAATAATCTCTTTAGTCTGTTTTTTAACTTGCTCCCAACTTATTAGACCGCTATTGTGGAATCTCTCTTCCCTCTGGTGACCTAATAAAACATTATCCTTGATATCTCCTAATCCTAATATGCCTTCTTTTTTTCTATCCTCGGGAATATAGAAAACGTTCCTATCAAAAATCTGATTGGTAGTTAAACCGTTTATCTTTTCACCGGAAAGTATAATCTCACCTTCAGTAATATTATTGGGGTCAATTAAAACTTCTGCCAATTCTTTTTGCCCATTACCGGAAATGCCGGCAATACCTAATATCTCTCCCCCATAGATATCAAAAGAAAGTGATTTTAAATCGGTGCCGTCTTTTTCTTTTGATTTGGCAGAAAGATTCTTTAAACTTAAAACAGGTTCCTTTGACTTCTCTACTTCTGGTAAATCGATTACCGGTAAAGCACTGTCAGTAATATCAATCTCTTGATTCTGAAACATTAAATTTACCAGGTCTTCTTTCGTAGCTTTTGTAGTATCTAAAGTCCCCTGCATTACACCATCTGTTAGTACACTGGCCCTATCACAGGCCTTAAGGACCTCTCTAATTTTGTGGGTGATAAATACAATTGTAACCCCTTCTTCTACCATGATTCTTAATGATTTTAAGAGCTGTTCAAATTCATCTTCTACTAAAGAGGTAGTAGGTTCATCAAGAATTAGTATATTGGCTCCCCTATAGATAGCCCTGATAATCTCTACTTTTTGTTTGATACCGGCCGGTAAGTTTTTTACTTTTGTATTTAACGGAAACTTAAGGCCAAATTCCTTTTGGATCTCCAATATTTTTGCTTCGGCATCTTTTAATTCCAAACTCACCTTATTTCCTTCAGTTCCTAATATTAGGTTTTCTAAGGCTGTAAATTCAGGTACTAGGGTGGAACTCTGATGGATCATACCGATTCCTTTTTTTATAGAATCTAAAGGTGAATTAAAGTCTACTTTTTCTCCCCTTATATAGACCTCACCCTGATCTTCTTTATATAAACCATAAAGGATATTCATCAGGGTAGACTTACCGGCTCCATTTTCACCCAGTAAACCATGAATTTCTCCCTTATTTAAATCAAAGTCTACATTTTTTAGGGCTTGTACCTCACCAAAACTTTTGCTTATATTTTTTGCTTCTAAAACTTTATTTTTACTATTCATTATACTGTCACTCTCTCTTCTTAAATATTTTTGTTATTATTAACCTTAATAACAAACAAGAAGTTTTGATTTTTGGTATATAAAGAACATTACTGCCTGATTAACTCAGGCAGTAATGCTTTACAAGATAATCAGCAATTTAGTCTTCTAATTCTATGGTAGAAAGATTCTTTTCTACTTCAATTTCACCACTGGCAACCTTTTCAGCGATACCTTTAACCCATTCATTAACTTCATCTGACACATTATCTACAGGAAGTTTTAAATAACGGGACTTATCTGGACCATACTGCATGGGTATATAGGCACTTGTTTCACCATTTTTAATATTCTCAATTGCTTTAAAGACAACAGGTGTATATTTAAATAAATCAGAAGTCAAGTGATGGTCAGGTGCTAGATTGTGTTTGTTTGTATAAGTAGTTGTAATATAAATTTGCCTATCTGCATTTTGGACGGCTCTAAATAGTCCATAGTTTCCAAGGTTAACACCACTAATAATTACATCAACACCCTGTGAAATTAGAGATTCTGCGGTCTGTCTTGTCTTAACAGGATCATTAAAGTCACCGACATAGATATAGCTGAATTCAACTTCCGGTTTGTAAGTGTCAATAGCCTGATCTATTGCATTAACTTCACCATAGGTGAACGGCAGTTCTAAACCACCGATATAACCAATTTTATTTGTTTCAGTAATTCTTGTTGCAAGGGCTCCCAAAACGTAAAACCCTGGATAGTAATTACGTTCTAGCACTGTTACATTTTCATAATCAGTTTCTAAAGGAGCATCAGCTTCAATAATAAAGGCTACTTCGGGATATTTTGGAGCAACTTCAAATACTGCATTATTAAATTGAGCTCCGTGGGCCCAAATAATTGGATAGTCGCTATCAGCATATTCGCTCAAAACACGTGTTGCATCAGGTACAGCTACTCGTTCTGAATAAGAAACTTCCATACCCAACTCTTCTTTAACATCCTGCATAGTTACATAACCAGTAGCATTGTAATCAGCATCCTGGATAGAACCGGGGAAAATAACAGCCATTTTATCAAACTCCTGGGCTGATACACTACCAACAAAAACAGCCAAACTTAAGACTAACATTAAAGTAATAGAAAGAACTCCCGCATATTTAATTTTTTTCATTTGAATTGACCTCCTAGTAATTTTGTAATTTTATACAAAGCAAACTGAATATGAAAAATTAATCACACTCCCCTCTTAACCTCTTATATTAATTATTATACCACATTTTTTAAAAAATTATTATAGTTATAAACATTAATATTATTAATATTATTTGTATTTATTTAACAAAATGTAAGTATTATATTTATAACTTTTTCTTAAAAATCTCAACTGCTTCTAATATATCATCTCTATCTACATCCAGATGGGTCACAGCTCTTAATTTATCATGTAGTACACTTACTCTTAGACCAGCTTCTAAAAGCTTATCCGCAAACTCAGCAGAACTTTCTCCTTTTATTTTAAAAATTACTATATTTGTATCCACAGTAGACGGATCAATTTCGACTTTATCCAGTTCTGCTAATCTGGCTGCCAGGAGCTTTGCATTTTTATTATCATCTTTTAATCTCTCTAAATTATTCTCAAGCGCATAAATTCCACCGGCCGCAATAATACCTGCCTG
>CAZGMM010000067.1:0-13463 GCA_964526845.1 uncultured Halanaerobiales bacterium
GGCACGTGCGGTTTGATGAGGGGGCAGCCATAAAAATGGTCGCCCTACTCTATTTGGAAGTAACTTTTTTAATTCCCTATAAAGATAGACATTTTCATAAAAAAATGTTAAAATGATAACGATTAGGAGAGGGGATTTAATTGGAAAAAATTAATAAATATTTAACTTTTTATGACAGGATATTAATTGCAATAATAATTGCAGTTTCCCTTATAATGATTGCTTATCCTTTTATCAGTGCTTATTTTAATGACAACGAAGATACAGAATCATACATATATATTAAGGATAGTTCACAGGAAATTACGCGAATACCTCTTTCTGATACTTACCAAGAAGAACCAATAATTATAGAAGTCACTGGTCCTCTGGGCACTTCTGTAATTGAAGCTCATAATGGGAGAGTTCGCCTTAAAGAAGCGCCAGAGGAAGATCCGGCCAAGATCTGTGAAAAAACAGGCTGGATATCTAAACCGGGCCCTTCTATCATCTGTGTACCAAATAAAGTTTCGATCTGGATAGAAAAAAGTAATAGTGAGCTTGATGCGGTCTCCTGGTAAAGTATAAATTTATACAGATTAAAGGAAATAAGTATTTTTTGTTGAAATAATTAAAATAAACCTTTAAATTTTTTTGTAGAAAGTCGAAGTGAGGTTTAAATTAGATGCGGACAAGAAAAATAGTAATTATTGCCCTATTAGTTGGATTAGGTTTAGTATTACATTTAGTTGAAAATATGCTGCCGTTATCGTTTATCATACCCGGAGCAAAATTAGGATTGGCAAATATTGCTAATCTACTGGGGCTTATATTATTTGGTTTTATTGCCGGCCTACAAATTCTTTTACTAAGAATTTTTTTGGGTTCTATTTTGGCCGGTACTTTTATGACTATTAACTTCTATTTGAGTTTGACGGGTGGACTTTTAGGTTATTTAATAATGAGCTTGTTTTTTTATTATTTCAGAAATAAATTTAGTATAATTGGTGTGAGTTTAGGGGGAGCCGTTTTTCATAATGTAGGACAAATAATAACGGCTTATCTCATCATTTCAAATGATGCTATCTTTTATTACCTGCCTTATTTAATACTACTTTCTTTACCCACGGGGGTAGGGATTGGATTGATTGTAATCTTTACCTACAATTATCTTCCCCGAGGACTAAAAAGGATTGATGTTTAATGATAGATAAAAAGATTATACTTGCTTCTTCGTCAGATAGAAGAAAAGAGTTATTGACACGTTTGGGAATCAAATATACAGCCATGGCCAGTAAAATAGATGAAGATGGGTATGATTATGAGCATCCTGATAAATTAGTACAGGAACTATCTTTGGCTAAGGCTTCTAATGTGGCCAATGTTGTAGAAAACGATTTAATAATAGCAGCTGATACGGTAGTTGCTCATCATAACAAGATCTTAGGTAAACCCGAAGATGAAGAAGATGCCAAAAGGATGCTGCAGTTATTAGAAAATGATAAACATAAAGTTTTTACAGGTCTGGCTCTGATCTCAGCTGATGATGAGATGCATTTTTTAGATTATGATGTAACAGAAGTATTTATGCGAAAAGTAGGAAAAGAAGAAATAGAAAGATATATAAAGACCGGGGAACCAATGGATAAAGCTGGTTCTTACGGTATCCAGGGTAAGGGAGGAATCTTTGTAAATAAGATAGTTGGTTCTTACTTTACTGTGATGGGACTACCAATTCATCTGTTATCAATGGCCTTAAAAAGCTTTAGTATTGAGATAATTTAATAGAGGTTATAATAATAAAATATAGAAAGGAGCTTATTTACCAATTCAATCCAATACAAAATACACTATTAAAGAGATGCCAGTAGATAAACGACCAAGGGAAAAGATGATAAAATATGGTAGGAATAGTCTTACCACGGAAGAACTGATTGCTTTGATTATTAGAACCGGATATCAAAGGGAAACTGCCATTGATCTAGCCAGTAATCTTTTAAAGAAGACCAAGGGCCTAAAAGGAATTATTGATTTTACTCCCGAGGAATTTATGCAGTATAAGGGTATCGGGAAGGCAAAAAGTACACAATTATGTGCAGTAATAGAGTTAAGTAAAAGGATAAGCAGCTGTAATTATCAAGGGGAAATACTATTAAATTCACCGAAAGAGGCTGCCTCACTCTTGATGCCGATGATGAGGCACCTCAAACAAGAACATCTATATGCTTTACTTTTAGATGTAAAAAATAAAATCATAGCGAAAACTTTGATCTCAAAAGGGGGACTTGCCAGTTCCACGGTTCATCCCCGTGAAGTTTTTAAAAAGGCTATTAAAAAAAGCTGTGCTTCCCTTATCATAGCACATAACCATCCCAGTGGTGACCCCACTCCCAGTGATAATGATATAGAGGTTACAAAAAGATTACTTTCAGCTGGGGAAGTTTTAGGAATCGATTTATTAGACCATTTAATAATAGGAGACGGAAAATATATTAGTTTAAAAGCAAAAAATTTATTTTGAAATATATAAAAGGAGGAATAAAGTTGTTTAATTTTTTAAGTGCACCTTTTTCCCGTGATATGGGAATAGATCTAGGGACTGCTAATACTTTGGTATATGTAAAAGGAAAGGGTATTATCATCCGCGAGCCATCTGTCGTGGCTTTAAAAGAAAAAGACAAAAAGATATTAGCAGTTGGTAATGAAGCAAAAAATATGATTGGTAGGACTCCCGGTAATATAAAAGCAGTTAGACCGATGAAAGATGGGGTTATTGCAGATTTTGATGTAACAGAGACCATGTTAAGACATTTTATTAGAAAAGCTCATAAAAGAAATAGGTTAGTTAGACCTCGTATTATAATATGTGTTCCTTCTGGTGTTACAGAAGTAGAAAAGAGAGCTGTTATTGATGCTGCCCTCCAGGCCGGTGCAAGGAGTGCGTTCTTAATAGAAGAGCCTATGGCTGCTGCTATTGGAGCAGGTTTACCGATCCATGAACCAACCGGTAACATGATAGTTGATATCGGGGGTGGAACCACTGAAACTGCTGTTATATCCTTAGGTGGTATCGTAACCAGTAGTTCAATTAGAATCGGCGGCGACGAAATGGATGAAGCCATTTCACAATATATTAAAAAGAAATATAAACTTATGGTCGGTGAAAGGACTGCCGAACAGATTAAAATCGATATAGGAACTGCTACCGGTGATAATGGAGGACTAACCAAGGAGATCAAAGGTAGAGATCTCGTTAATGGTCTTCCAAAAACCGTTACAATTAATTCAGAAGAAATAAAAGATGCTCTCAAAGAACCAGTAAATAATATTTTAGATGCGGTTAAAAGAACCTTAGAAAAAACTCCACCCGAATTAGCTTCTGATGTGATGGGACGTGGAATTATCCTAACAGGTGGAGGAGCCTTACTACATGGTATTGATGAATTATTGATCGACACTACTCAAATGCCTGTTTATCTGGCAGAAGAACCACTGGACTGTGTAGTTAACGGTACCGGTAATGCTTTAGAAGAATTAGATGAAATCAAGGATCTTTTAATTACCCCAAAAAAATTATCATAGGGGGAATAGACATTGAATAATAAAGGTAGATTGATATTTGCCGCGATTTTAATAGTATTATTAGCCTTAGTAGGAACCCTTTATTTTTTCAATATAAATATTTCATATTTTCAGTATATAGAAAGCGGGATATATAATTTAGTAAGTCCTTTGATAGAATTTTTCTCGGGAATTTACCATGAAACAGTTTCTTATTGGCATGGGCTGTTGAATGTAGACGAAGTGATGGAAAAAAACAAAAGGTTAGAGAGGGAACTTGCTTCTCTAAAATTACAAAATCTTATGCTGAAAGGTTTTCAAAGAGAAAATGAGAGATTAAGAAAACTTCTATCCTTTAAAGAACATGTTTCCTTTGAAACTCTCGGGTCAACTGTTATTGGTTTTAGCCCTTCTTTGTGGGAGAATAAGTTAATTATTAATCGCGGTTCTAATGATGGGGTCAGAAAAAAGATGCCTGTAATTAGTTACAATGGGGCACTGGTGGGCAGAGTAGACTATGTAGGTTCCAGCAGTTCTCAGGTTTCTTTAATATATGATCCGGAATTTGTAGTTGGTGGAATTGTACAAAGAAATGAGGCAAGGACAATCGGAATTGTAAAGGGCCAATTAAATAATAATAAAATAAATATAATGGAGAAAATCTCCTGGGATGCTGATATCCAAAAGGGAGATATTATAGTAACATCCGGGTTCTCTAATAATTATCCGAAAGGATTACCCATTGGCAAGGTGCAAGAAATAAACCCTGATAATTATGGCTTATCCCAGAGTGCGGATATCAAGCTGTTTAGTACTATAAACACCATCGAAGAGGTATTGATCATTACTGATTTTTAGGAGGGCTCTTTTTGAATCGTAATATAATCTTTGTTTTAATCTTAATAATTGGATTAGTCCTGCAGATTACTATTTTATCCCTATATACTCCCTGGGAAATTAAACCGGATTTGATTTTGGTCCTGATAGTTGTGATATCTATACTTGATGGTCCTAAAACCGGTTTGTTAATGGGGATTATTGGTGGATTACTGCAGGATATTTTTCTGGGTGAATTTATCTCAGTTAATACCATTATTAAGGCCCCTCTTGGTTTTATAAGTGGTTTTATAGAAGGTCACTTCTTTAAAGGTAATTATTTATTGGCTCCTTTTATCGCCTTTATTGCTTCTATTGTTAACTATTTTTTAACGATTGTTTTATCAGAAGAATTAATATTTAGTATCAATTACTGGGAAAATTTTAGGAGTGTGATTATTCCCAGTTCAATTTACAACGCTATTTTGGCTTTAATCGTGTATTTTATCTTATATAGATTATTTTATTATGGTGAAAATTATTATGGAAGATAGATTAAAAGTTTTTAAAATTATATTAATAATAATATTTGTGCTTCTAATCGCGAGAGCCTTTCAAATTCAAGTTTTAAATGGTGATTATTACTATAACTTATCTGAAGGGAATAGGACCTCCTTTCGCCCTATTAGTGCCCCCCGTGGTAAAATAATAGATAGTGATGGAGATATATTAGTTAATAACAAGCTGTCTCATAACCTCTATTTACTTCCAAATGAAATTCCCCCGCAAGTAAAGGTTGATTCATTACTGAGTAGTGTTGCCGATTTAACTTCAATGTCTTACGAGATGTTGCAAAACAATTATAATTTCAGTAAAAAGAAGATGAACAATCAAAACGCCCTCATCTTGAAAAGGAATATAGATAAGGAAGATGTTGTTATATTACTGGAAAATCAAGATGAATTACCGGGAATTTTAGTTAAAGAATCTTCTATGAGAGAATATGTTTATGAAGATTTAGCTGCTCATATTATTGGATATGTAGGAGAGATTAGTAAAGCGGAGTTAAGACACTATCAAAGCCAGGGGATTAACAGTTACCATGTCCAGGATATGATCGGTAAATCAGGCCTTGAAAAAGAATATGAATCATATCTTAAAGGTGTTGATGGTATAAGGCAGATTGAAGTTAATAACCTAGGGGAAATGGTGAAGGAACTTGGTACTAAGCCTCCGGTAGCTGGTAATAATATTGTTGTGAATTTTGATCTTGATTATCAAAAAAAAGTTGAAAAACTCTTAAAAGAACATATTGAAAGGCTTATGAAAGAGGCGGAAGAGGACCCAGAACGGTATGAACCGACAGGAGGATCAGCCGTTGTATTAAATCCTAATAATGGGAAAGTGCTAGCTATGGCTAGTTATCCTGATTTTAACCCTAATCGTTTTTCTACGGGTTTAACTTCTCAGGAATATCAAGCTCTCTCAAATAATCCTATGAAACCTCTTTTAAATAGAAATATTATGGCAGCTGTGCCTCCGGGTTCTTTATTTAAACTTGTCACCGGTAGTGCTGCAGTCAGATTTTTAAATGTAAATGCGGAAACAGAATTTGTTGATGAAAACGGTTTATTTTATATACCCGGCTGGTCAAGGCCCTTTAAAAACTGGCATCCGGGTGGGGAAGGGGAACTTGACTTTACAAAGGCAATAGCCCGTTCTAATAATATCATATTTTATAAATTAGGCTATAGATTATATGAAGAATACCAGGGTGAAAAGTTAGTTAGTACTGCCTTAGATTATGGGATGGGGCAAAAAACAGAAATTGATCTACCAGAAGAGAAAAAAGGGGTCGTCCCCCGGGCCGCTTTAGATGGTAACAGTGGTAACTGGTACCCAGGTGATTCGGTAAACTTATCAATCGGACAGGGTGGGTTATTAACCACACCCATTCAGCTTGTTAATTACATTGCAGCTATTGCAAATAAAGGGACCTTATACCAACCCTTTTTAGTAGATAAAATTAAAGATGCCAACGGAGATATAGTTTACGATCAAAATCCCAAGGTGATTAGAAAGTTAGACTACCGAGATAAATTATTTGAAATTCTCCATGAGGGTATGCAGGAAGTTACCATGTCTTCTTATGGGACAGCCAGGAGTACTTTTCGAGACTTCCCGATAAATGTGGCCGGGAAAACAGGTACAGCCCAAACCGGGACAGAGGATGTCAGCCATGGTTGGTTTGGCGGTTTTGCTCCCGCAGAGAATCCAGAGATTGCTGTTTTAGTATTCTTAGAAAATGGTAGTTCAAGTACTTATACTCTCCCCATAGCAGGCGATATTATAAAAGAGTATTTCGGTATTGAAACCGAAGTTGAAAATGAAGATTCAGAACAAACTGAGCAGACAACAACCGAAGATACAAAACAAGATAACTCGGAGCAAACCCAAACTACAGAACAAGAGGAAAATGGTAATTTATTGGAATATATAAGAGATGTATTTTCCTCAGATTAGAAAAGGATTTTATCTTTAACTAGTGAATTTAATATAATGAGAAAGGAAAGATTTTAATTATGAAATCACCAATTACTTTTAAAGTCGCTAAAGATGGAATAGTGCTAACTCTTGATCCCGAAGCTAATTTTAATAGGATTAAAGAGGCTTTAAGGGATCATGTTGATAGTGCTACCAATTTTTACGCAGGGGCCGATTTATATATAAATATAGCTGAAAGTAGTTTTAAAATTGATCAGTTAAATGAGATAGTCAATATTGCAAGGGGCTATAAAGATGTAAAAAACATTATATTTACCAGTGATGTAGTAAAAAGAGATACGGTAGAAGTTAATAATGAAGGGGAAACTTACTTAATCAATAGAACACTTAGGTCTGGCCAAAAGATTAAAAAATCAGGGAATGTAGTAATAATTGGTGATATAAATCCCGGTGCAGAAGTGATCGCCGGTGGTAATATTATTGTGTTTGGAAAAATCAGAGGTGTGGTTCACGCCGGTGCTGGCGGCTCTAAAGAAGCTTCTGTCACTGCTTTAAAATTAGAACCAACTCAACTTAGAATTTCTAAAAAAATTGCAAGACCACCTGAAGAAAGTTCAAATAAAAAGAGTTTAAAACCAGAAAGGGCTTTCATTCAGGACGGGCAAATTATGGTCGAAGATTTCGAAATATAACAAAAAAATGGAGGGAATAAATTGGCAGGAAAATCATTAGTAATTACTTCGGGAAAAGGTGGCGTTGGTAAGACAACAACGGTTGCTAATATTGGTACAGCATTAGCAATGATGGACTACAAAGTCTGTCTAATTGATGCAGATATTGGTTTACGGAATTTAGACGTAGTTATGGGGCTAGAAAACAGAATAGTTTATGACATTGTAGATGTTGTAGAAGAAAACTGCAGATTAGAACAAGCTTTAATTAGAGACAAGAGACATAAAAATTTATTCTTATTACCGGCAGCTCAAACTAGAGACAAAACAGCGGTACAGCCCACTCAGATGGAATCTCTGGTTGAAGACCTTAAAAAAGAGATGGATTATGTGGTGATTGATTCTCCCGCCGGTATCGAACAGGGATTTAAGAATGCGATTGCAGGGGCGGATTTTGCTCTTATCGTCACTACACCGGAAGTATCAGCCGTAAGAGATGCTGATAGAATTATTGGGTTATTAGAAGCTGAAGGGCTAAGAAATCCAGAAGTTATCATTAATAGAATAAATACTGATATGGTCAGTCGGGGCGACATGATGAATATTGAAGACATTATCGAGATACTTGCTGTTAAATTAAAAGGTATCGTCCCTGAAGACAATATTATTATTATTTCTTCTAATAGAGGTGAACCAGTTGTTCTAAAAGAAAATCCTAAAGCCGGTCAGGCTTTTAAAAATATAGCGCGTAGAATAACGGGAGAAGAAGTTAATTTCATCTCACTTGAGGATAATTCCTTTTTCACAAAACTTAAAAAAATATTTAGTTTTTCTTAATATAAGGGGGTAATGACAATCGGTTTATTAGAATTCTTGGGTTTCAAAAAGAAAAAGAAAAAAGACGAATCCAGTAAAAATGTTGCAAAGGAAAGACTTCAATTTATCTTAGTTCAGGATCGCATTAAGTTATCTCCATCAGAAATGGAGTCACTTAAAAAAGATCTACTTAAAGTTATGAAAAAATATGTTGATGTAGATGATCAAGAAATTGAAATGGAAATTAATAGAGAAGAACAGATGATGGCAATGGTTGCTAACTTTCCACTCAGGAGGAATAATCAATAGAAGGAAGTAAACTATGCATTTTGAAAAAAAGTTATTTAAAAATTTAAATTTATATATACCAATAACGGTTATATTATTAATTGTAATCGGGATATTTGCCATAAGTAGTGCTGTGGAATTAAATAAAACTGGTTCAAGTGGCTCTATCTTTTTGAAAAAGCAGATCATTGCAGCTGTATTGGGTGTTATTACAGCTATAGTAATCCAATTTTTTGATTACCGTATCTTCAAGGAATATGCCCAATTAATATTTGGTTCCATGATTATTGTTTTATTTATGACCCATTTATACGGAGCCAATATTGCGGGGGGGAGAAGATGGCTAAACCTTGGATTTATTAGTATTCAGCCTTCTGAATTGACAAAGATAGCCTTAATTTTAGTATTAGCCACGATTTTAGATCAGAGGAAAGGATTAAATTCATTTAAGGATTTTATTTTACCATTCGGTTACTTTTTAATCCCGTTTTTACTAATAGTATTTGAAAATGATTTAGGAACAGCATTAGTATTATTGGTAATCTTTGTAGTAATGCTTTTTGTTGCCGGTGCTAATAAAAAGTTTATGTATGTATTTTTCGGAGGCGGTTTTTTTGGTGTAATTGGAGTGATAGCTTCACACATATTTTTGGGTACTCCCTTACCTTTTTTAAAAGAATATCAGTTAAATCGGTTAATAGCTTTTGTGAATCCCAGTATCGATCCACAGGGGATAGGATATAATATAATTCAGTCTAAAATTGCACTGGGATCTGGCCGTTTAACAGGTAAGGGCCTATTTGCCGGCACCCAAAATCAGCTTAATTTCCTACCGGAAAAACATACAGATTTTATTTTCTCTGTAATCGGGGAAGAATTTGGATTTATTGGAGTATTCATAGTGATAATACTCTTTTTACTACTATTCTGGCAGTTATTTAATATTGCCTTTCAGGCCAAAGATAGATATGGTAAGTTAGTGGTTACTGGGATAATCTCGATGTTCTTCTTTCATGTTGTAGAAAATGTTGGAATGACAATGGGGGTTATGCCGATAACCGGTATTCCGCTTCCTTTTATCAGTTATGGAGGAACATCGATGGTCACCTCAATAGTGGCAATCGGAATAGCTTTGAATGTAAATATTAGAAAGAAAAAACTACAGTTTTGACGTAGTAAAATTTTAAGGAGTAATTATAGATGAATGTAAGAGAGCAAATCTATGATAGATTAATTGAAGTTGAAAATCCAGAACGATATATAGGTAATGAGTATAATATAATAAAAAAGGAGTGGGATGCAGATAAAATAAAAGTACTGACTGCATTTCCCGATTCCTATGAGATTGGGATGTCTCATATAGGCTTAAAAATAATATATCATTTGTTAAATAAAGAAGATAATATTATATGTGAAAGGACCTTTTCTCCCTGGCCTGATATGGAAAAACTTTTAAGAAAAGAAGAGTTACCCCTATTTTCTTTAGAGTCGGGTAAAAGTATTGATGAGTTTGATATCCTGGCTTTTACCTTACAATATGAAATGAGTTATACCAATATATTAACAATTCTAGAACTGGCTGGACTAAATTTCTATAGTAAGGACCGTAAGGCAAGCGACCCTCTAGTTATCGGGGGAGGATCAATAGTAAGCAATATTGAACCGGTAGCTCCCTTTTTTGACCTTCTTTTTATTGGGGAAGCTGAAGAACATATAGTTGATATTATTAATGAATATGATGATTTGAAAGAAAAGGGGTATAAAAAAGAAGAAGTTTTAAAACAATTATCTCATAAACCCGGTGTTTATGTTCCTTCTTTATATGAAGTTAGTTATGATGAAGGAGGTCATATAACAAATATTGACCCTGAGCAAAAAGAAATCAAGCCCAGGATAAAAAGACAGCTAGTATCTAATTTAGATGAAGCTTTTTATCCGGAAGACTTCCTTGTTCCCTATATGGAAATAGTGCATGATAGGGCAACTATCGAAGTTGCAAGGGGTTGTACCAAAGGGTGTAGGTTTTGTTCAGCCGGGATTACTTATAGACCTGTAAGAGAAAGAAAAAAAGAGACCTTACTAAAACAGATAGATAATATTTTAGACAGTACAGGTTATGATGAAATTTCTTTAACATCTTTAAGTACAGTCGACCATTCTCAAATAGAAGAGTTAGTAAAGGAACTCACCCAAAAATATGAAGAAAAAAAGATTAGTATTTCTTTATCTTCACTTAGAGTTGATAAATTTTCCGTGAAGCTGGCCAAGGAAGTTCAAAAAGTGAGAAAGACGGGACTTACTTTTGCCCCGGAAGCTGGTACAAAAAGACTCAGGGATGTAATTAATAAAGGTGTATCTGAAAGTAATCTTTATGAAGCTGTTAAGGCTGCTTTTAAGGAGGGTTGGTCAACTGTTAAACTTTACTTTATGATCGGGCTTCCAACTGAAAGAAAAGAAGATCTAGAAGGTATAGTTAAGATGGTTAAAAACGTTTTAAAAAAAGGGAAACAAATTAGAAGAGACAACAAAAAGAAAATGAAACCGATTAGAATTAATGTTAGTGTATCCACCTTTATCCCCAAGGCCTCCACTCCTTTTCAGTGGGAACCTATGGTGGATAAAGAAGAACTGAAAGATAAAATAAACTTTTTAAGGTCTAAATTAAATACCAAGGGTATAAACTTCAGCTGGAACGAAGAAGACCTTTCTCTGCTGGAAAGTATATTTTCACGCGGAGATAGAAGGTTATCAGAGGTATTAATAAGTGCCTATCAAAAAGGTGCCCGTTTTGATGGCTGGGGAGATTTTTTTGATTTTGATATCTGGCTGGAAGCTTTTAAAGAAAATAATTTAGATCCTGATTTTTATTTGAGAAGACGAAATAAGGATGAGATCCTACCCTGGAGCCATATTGATATGGGATTAGCTCCCAAGTTTTTAAAAAGGGAGCATGAAAAAGCTCTAAAAAACGAAACCACTTCAGACTGCCGATTTGCTAACTGTAAAGGTTGTAATATATGTATTAATTTAGATGTTGACTTAGATATAATCGGGAATGATTACAATGTATATAAGAGCTGAATATGAAAAATTAGACGCCCTTAAATATATTTCCCACCTAGAGTTAATGAATACTTTTAGAAGGACATTTAGAAGGGCTAAGATTCCAGTAGAGTATTCACAAGGCTATAATCCCCATATTATATTTTCTATGTCTCAGCCTTTACCGGTGGGGATGGTCGGCTATCATGAATATTTTGACCTCGAGTTAAAAGAAAAAATTCGATTTGATTTAATGAAGAAACAAATTAATGAAAAACTACCTGTGGGATTAAGGGTTTTAGATATGATCGAAATCCATGAAAAAGAGAAGTCCTTACAGGCTATAGTTAATACGGCTAGATATCGATATAAGATGTCCTTTAAAAAAGAAGTTCAACAAAAAGAAATTTTAGAAGAATTTTTAGGAGAAAAAGAAATTGAAATTACGCGTTTTCGCAGAAACAAAGATGATAGATTAATTGATTTAGCCCCCATGATCCATGCTGGTAAGGTAGTAGAAGATGGTATCTGGGAATTTACAATAAGTACTGGTAGTAGTGGAAATGTACGACCCCAGGAAGTGATAAGAGCTTTAAAGATAAAAAGTGAGGGGTTAGTAGAAGAAATTCCCCTGGTTAACATAGAAAGATTGGGATTGTTTATTAGAAAGAAAAATAAGTTATATAAACCTATAAATAGACAGGTGTTAAAAAAAGAGGTGAGAGAGAATTGAGTAGACAGATAATAATAAATTCATGTATAAGAGAAAAGAGAGCGGCTATTAAAGAAAATAATAATCTTATTGATATAATGTTTGAAAGAGATACCTATGATCAAATAGTATATAATATTTATAAAGGAAGAGTACAAGATGTTTTACCCGGAATGCAGGCCGGTTTTGTTGATATTGGTCTTGAAAAAAATGCTTTTTTGCATATAAGTGATGTTTATCCATTATTAAATAAAGACCAGGAAAAACGGTGGAGGAAAAATGAATTATCAATAAAGGAAGTCCTTCAACCCGGTCAAAAAATCATGGTCCAGGTGGTAAAAGAACCAATCGGGACCAAAGGGGCTAAGGTAACCTGTAAAGTAACTTTACCGGGACGTTATCTTGTATTAATGCCTTTTGAAAATAGAACCGGTATTTCAAGAAGAATTGATGATAATAAGGAAAGAAATCGGCTTAAAGATATAGCTGAAAATTTAATTGGAAATAAGTATGGCTTAATTGTAAGAACCAATACGGAAGGTAAAGAAAGAGAAATCATTGAAAATGACTTTAATTTTTTAATCCACTTATGGGAAAATATTTGGGAAGACTATAAAAGAGCCAAACCACCTGAATTAATTTATAAAGATGCTGAACTTATTAAGCAGATTGTTAGGGATTATCTGAGTCCTGACGTTAATAAAATAGTGATCGATGATGAAGAAGAATATGAAAAATTAAATGAACTGGCTGAAACAAGTGTACCTGGTTCACACCAAAAAATATATTTATATGAGCGAGAAACCCCTATTTTTGAAACCTATCAGATAGAAAATGAAATCACAAAAATCTGGCAGCGGAAGGTATGGTTAAATTCAGGCGGATATGTAATAATTGATAATACCGAAGCATTGGTTTCAATAGATGTCAATACCGGTAAATTCACCGGCAAAAAGAATTTACAGGATACGGTCTTTAAAACCAATGTAGAAGCAGCCCGCGAAATAGCCCGTCAATTGAGGTTAAGAGATATTGGCGGTATCATAATAATTGACTTTATTGATATGTCAATT
>CAZGMM010000068.1:0-13338 GCA_964526845.1 uncultured Halanaerobiales bacterium
ATTATTTTTATTATTTTCAAAAAGATTGGGCAAAATATCACCTCTCAGTATCAATTATATTTTGGTCAGTAATAATTTTATCAACAGGTAGATCATGTTGATCTACCGGTAACTCATTTACTATAAAACCTGAACAAGTAATACCAACTTTATCAACATTAGCTTCTACTTTGCTTAAAAATTGATCATAATAACCTCCGCCATAGCCGATTCGGTAACCTTGTTTAGAAAAAACTAATCCGGGTACAATAATCAACTCGATATTTTTAACAGATGTATTATCTTTTAATTCTTTTCTAGGTTCTAATATATCGAATACGCCCGGTTCTAAATCTTTTGCAAAGTTTTGAATTTTACTTACTTTCATTTCATCTAAATTTTTGTCTATATAAGGAACATATATATTTTTATTGTTATCCTTTAACCATTTTTTAATTATTTCATGGGTATAAACTTCATTTCTAAAAGACACAAAGATCATTATATCTTTATAATCATGTTCCTGGACATATTCATCCAATTTATTTATGATCACTTCACTCTTGTTTTTTATAAATTCATCGGAC
This sequence comes from uncultured Halanaerobiales bacterium, assembly GCA_964526845.1. GTDB lineage: Bacteria > Bacillota > Halanaerobiia > Halanaerobiales > M55B127 > M55B127. Next base: position 567 of record CAZGMM010000068.1, read on the forward strand.
AAATTTTGTCTTTTTTCAAAATATTTTTCCCTTAATTCTTCTTTTAAGCTCAATTTTAATCACCTCTGTAAAGCTATTATATAATATAATATTCTTAAATCAAATAAAAAAATCCCCAATTAAGGGGATAAAGAATCCACCGTGCCGTAGGTATCATTTAATTTTGATCCCTTTCCGCCAAGTGGGTGCCCTCCTATCTGGTTTGTATGTCCTGCTAGAGGCGTATACGCTGCAGATAGAGTCCAGGCTCCCTTTCAAAGAGTGTTGGTCAAAATTTTCTATAACCCTTACGCACACAGTAGAATTTCTTTAATTATATATTACCATAAACTTTTTGGTATTTCAATCCAAATCAACTAACTTGATATGTAATTCATCAAGCTGTTTCTGATCTACTATTGAAGGAGCATCGGTTAAAGGTGAAGTAGCTTTTTGTGTTTTGGGAAAAGCAATTACATTTCTAATTGAATCTGTATTTCCTAAAATCATTAATAATCTATCTAGACCAAGGGCAATTCCACCGTGGGGAGGTGTCCCATATTCAAAAGCATCCATCAAAAATCCGAATTTGTTTTCAATTTCTTCTTCCGTAAAGTTCATTGCATCAAAGATTTTATGCTGTAACTTTTTATTACTTATTCTAATGCTTCCTCCCCCCAGTTCTTCACCATTTAATACTATATCATATGAGTTAGCCTTAACTTTATCCAGTTCCCCATCTAATTTATCAATATCCTCTGGTAAAGGGGCTGTAAAGGGGTGGTGTTTGGCTGCATATCTACCTTCTTCTCCCTTGTACTCAAAAAGTGGGAAATCTATAATCCAGGTAAACTCATACTTATCTTTGTCAATTAAATCAAGTTTCTCTCCCAGATGCACTCTTAGCTGACCTAAGGCTGTTGCAACTATATTTGGTTTATCAGCTACAAAAAGCATTAAGTCGCCCGGGTCTGCTTCCATTTTATTGATAATTTTCTCTATCTCTTCGTCTGATAAGAATTTTGCAATAGGTGAATTAACTCCATCTTCAGTAATTTTAATCCAGGCCAGGCCTTTAGCCTCATAAAGTTTTACAAAGTCTTCTAATTCATCAATTTTACTGCGGGAAAAATCCGCTCCCCCTTTAACTGTAATTCCTTTTACCTGACCACCTTTTTTAATAGTACCACTAAAGATATTAAAGTCACTATCTTTAACAATATCAGAGATATCTTTTAACTTCATATCAAACCTTAAATCGGGTTTATCAAGTCCGTATTGATCTATAGCTTCCTGATATGTCATAACCGGGATTTCATCTGGTAACTCTATATCCCGGATTGCAAATACTTCTCTCAATAGATTTTCTGTGATTTCAAAAATATCCTCCCTGGTCACAAAAGACATCTCAATATCAATTTGGGTAAATTCGGGCTGCCTATTGGCTCTTAAATCTTCATCCCTAAAACACTTGGCAATTTGGAAATATCTTTCCATACCAGAAACCATCAGCAGCTGCTTAAACAGCTGGGGAGACTGGGGTAATGCATAGAAGTGTCCAGGGTTAATTCTACTGGGTACAAGGTAGTCTCTTGCCCCTTCTGGAGTACTTTTAGTTAAAAGAGGTGTCTCAATCTCTAAAAAATCATTTTCATCTAAATAATCACGGGTCCTCTTTACTACCCGATGTCTGAGTTCCATCATATCTCTCATCATCGGTCTACGAAGATCAAGATACCTATATTTTAATCTTAAATTCTCACCGGGATTTACATTATCTTCAATTTCAAAAGGAGTGGTTTCAGCTTTATCTAATATTTTAAGTTCGTGTCCTTCTATTTCTATTTTCCCGGTGGGAAGTTCATCATTTATGTTACCGGCAGGTCTTTTCCGTACTTGCCCTTTAACAGCAATCACATACTCAGATCTTAGTTCTTCAGCCTTATCGAAGGCATCTTTATTAATATCGGGGTTAAAGACTATCTGGACAAAACCTGAGCGGTCTCTCAGATCTATAAAGATAACCCCCCCATGATCTCTTCTTTTTTGTACCCAGCCCATAACTGTTATTTCGTTTTTTTCATCATCTATTCGTAGTTCACCACATTTATGTGTCCTTGTATATCCTTTTAATTTACCTAACACTTATAATGCCTCCTTTAGATCATCTTCTCAATACTCTCTACTAATGTATCTAACTTTATCTCCTGTTCCTCGCCATTTTTCATATTTCTTACTGTAGCTTTACCGCTGTTTAATTCATTCTCACCAATAATTACGGTATAAGTTGCGTTCATTCTATCGGCAGACTTCATCTGTCCACCCACACTTCTACCTAAATAATCTATTTCAGCTTTTATATTATTCTTTCTAAACTCATCAAGCAGCTCAAAACAAGCTTTTTTAGCTTTATCACCGATCGTTGTCAGATAAATATCGATACTTTTATCGATAGGGATCTCAATCTCCTGTTTTTCTAAAGTTAATAGTAATCTTTCTATTCCTAAAGCAAATCCAATACCGGGAATATCTTTATTACCAATTTCTTCGGCCAATTTATCATATCTACCACCACCGAAAATCGTATCCTGGGCCCCCAAACCCTCATATTTAACTTCAAAAGCGGTTTTTGTATAATAATCCAATCCTCTCACTAGATTCGGATCTATCTCATATTCGATATCTATATTTTTTAAATTTTCCTGTAAGTTTTCAAAATGTACCTCACATTCTTCACAAAGGTGATCTATAATTTTGGGAGCGTCTTCTATTACCAGCTGACAGCTCTCATTTTTACAGTCTAAAACCCTTAATGGATTTGTCTCAATCCGATTTTTGCAGTCTTCACAGAGAGCTCCTTTATTATCATTAAGGTATTTTTTTAATTTTTCTAAATATTGAGGTCTACAGTTTGGACAACCAATTGAATTGATATAGAGAGTTAGATCTTCTAATCCCAATATGTCCATATAATGCATACCAACTGCTATAACTTCAGCATCGACCATGGGATCTTTTGTGCCAAATACCTCTATACCCAGTTGATTAAACTGTCTATAACGGCCGGCTTGCGGCCTTTCATATCTAAACATAGGGCCAATGTAATAATATTTGGTGGGTTGGGCCTGTCCATAAATCTTATTTTCTAGAAAAGACCTCACCACCGAAGCAGTCCCCTCCGGCCGCAGGGTAATACTTCTACCCGATTTATCTTCAAAGGTATACATCTCTTTTTCAACTATATCCGTTACTTCCCCGATACCTCTTTGAAATAATTCTGTATATTCAAAGATGGGGGTCCTAATTTCATCATAATTATATAAATCAAAGATGTATTTTGCTTTTTTTTCAATATAATTCCATTTTGCCGATTCCGGCGGAATTATATCATTTGTACCGCGTGGAGCATTTATCATTATATTTCACCCTTATTTGCTTATTGATAAAGTTAACTTTATTGATCATTTTCACTCTCAGGTTTTGTTTGTTCAATTTCTTGTTCAATTGAAGTAGCGTCTTCTGGCTGTTCAGATTGCTCCTGTTGTGGCTGGGTCTGCATGTTCTGCTGTATTTCAGTTATCCTTTGCATTTCTTCTTCCGCTTCTTTACTTGCCCCTATATTATTAAAAGCCATGAATAACTTATAATGGGCATAGAAATTATCTCCAGCCAGTTCAGAAGCCTTATTATACTGCTCAATTGCCTTTTCTTTATTCTCCCTGTTAGCATAATATTCGCCAAAGTTTAATCTTAATTCCCAATTTTCAGGATACTCTTCTAAAGCAGTATTAAAAGTTTCTAAGGCTTTGTCATACTGTTCAGCCCCTGCATAAGCCTGGGCTAAATAAGTATATATGCTGGCAGAAGTGTTACTATTTTCACTGTTTACCATATTTTCAAAGCTGTCTATGGCTACCTGATAATTACCTTGATCTAAAGCATTATAGGCATATAAGACAGGGTCATTAATAGTTACATTGGCTTCCGATTTCTTGTTTTCTAACCAGTTTTGATATGCCTTATTTTGTTTACTTGCTAATAATGATTCTTTTATATCAGTTCTAACCTCTTCTAATTCGGGCTTTTCTTCACTATCTCCATATCTTTCTTCATATGTTTCTTTAATTTCTTCTTCAGTAACCTCAATATTACTATAAGTAGATTCTTTAACCTTAGTTATTCTTTCGGAATTTCTCAAACTATTTCTTATATCAGTTTTAAACTGTTCATAAGTATAGTCCTGACTTTCCAAATTATCTTTTAATTCTTCTTTGGTTAAATCATTTTGATTTAAAATTTCATCTATTCTTTGTTCTACTTCTTCATCTGTGATTTCAACATTAATATTCTGTTTTTCAGCCTCTGATAATAAGATCTCTCGTTCTATCATAGATTTTAATACATTTAATCTAAACGGTATAACCTCACTCTGGCTTAAGTTATTTGCCTGAGAAGCAGAATTTCTCAGTACTGATAAAAACTGCTGGGGTGTGATACCTTTATCATTAACTGTTGCTATATATTGGGAGGATCTATTACTTCCACTTGGGTTATTACGACTCATGTAAGATCCAAAACCCATTAATCCACCGGTAACTACAAAAGCAGCTACTACGATATAGACTATAATTTTACTATTATTCCTTAAATTATCAAACATTAATAAGTCACTCCTTAAGATGTATAAATATATTTTAAGCGCTAGTTGACATCTTTCATAATTTTATCTTATTGATTTTAAAAAGTCAACATTAAAACGCCTTAAATTCAATTAAGTTAAACGTTCCCAGACCTTTACTTTGAACTTTCCAATGGTTGTCTCCTGGCCGTGACCGGGATATACTTTCGTTTCATCAGGTAAGGTTAATAACTTGTTTTCAATAGAATTAATTAATTCTTCTTGCGAACAACCCGGGAAATCGGTTCTCCCTACCCCCATACTGAAAATGGTATCTCCACTGATTAATATTTTCTTGTTACTATCATAAAGACTTATACTTCCAGGAGAATGTCCGGGCGTGTGTAAAACTTCAAAAGAATAATCTTCTATTTCGACTGTATCTCCCTCCCGTAAAATATGGTCAGCTTCTTTCAGTTCAACTAAATTTTTCTGTCCTAAATGAGTAGAAAGATTTTTTTCGGGATTAATTAAAGCTTCTTTGTCTTTTTCATGAATATATATTTCGGCATTTGTTTTTTCCTTTAATTCGTTATTAGCCGAAATATGATCAAAATGTCCATGTGTATTTATTATCTTTTCAACTTCAACATTGTTTTTTTCTACTAAAGCCATGATCTTATCAATTTCATCACCGGGATCAATAACTATGGCTTTCGAATTCTTTTTTCCAATTAAATAACAGTTGGTAAAATTAACACCAACTGTTTGTGAAATAATCATATGAAATCCTCCCATTAAAAGTTCTTTTTACTATCGATCAATAAAGTTACTGGTCCATCATTTACTAGATCTACGTCCATCATTGCCTGAAATTCACCTGTTTCAATATTAATCTCATAATCTTTAATTTTGCTTACAAATACGTCATACAGCTTTTCAGCTTTATCGGGAGGAGCTGCATCGAAAAAGCTGGGTCTTCTACCTTTTCTACAGTCCCCATAAAGGGTGAACTGGGAAACAACCATAATTTCTTTTTCTAAATCGAGGGCAGATAAGTTCATCTTCCCTTCCACATCTTCAAATATTCTTAGATTAACAATTTTATCAATCAAGTAATCTATATCTTCCATACTATCTTCATTACCAATCCCCAGAAAGATTAGCAATCCTTCCTCAATAGAACCGATTACTTCATCCTCTACCTTAACTTTACTTTCTTTTACTCTTTGTACAACAGCCCGCAACTGGATCACTCCTTATATATTAAGTAGGTTTAGCTCTCTGTACTGATAATACACCTGAAATATCTTTGATCTTATTCATTATATCTTTCATGTGTTCTATACTACTAAGTTCAACAGATAATTTAATATAGGCTTTACCATATTTATCTGTCCTTGCATTAACTGATAATAACTTGATCTGTTCATTTTTTATTAACCTTGTAATATCATTTAAAAGGGCACTTTTATCTACTGCTTCAATATTTAAGTCTACTAGATAAGATTCGGATCTCTGTTGGTCCCATTCTACATCAATTATTCTTTCCTCTTCATTTTCTATAAGTGATTTTAAGTTTGGACAACCTTTTCTATGAATTGAGATACCTCGACCACGTGTAATATAACCAACGATTTTATCCCCTGGTACCGGGTTACAGCATTTGGCCGTTCTAACTTTTAAATTGTCTACACCTTTAACCTTGACACCTTTATCGGAGCTTTTAGTAGAAGGGGCAGTTTGCAGTTCTTCTAGTGTAAAATCTTCTTCCTCTTCAATATCTAATTTATTAATTACCTGCTTGACAGAGATATTATTATAACCTATTGCCTCCATTAGGTTTTCTTTATTATTTTCACCCAACTCGGATGCGATTCTTTCTAACTCTTTTTCTTTTTCCTTACTTGAGAGATCAATATGCTGGCGATCAAATTCCCTATTTAAAAGTTCTCTACCCCGCCTTATTATTTCATCTCTCTGCTGCTTTTTAAACCATCTTTTAATCTTACTTCGGGCAGTAGAAGTTTTAACATATTTAAGCCAGTCTCGACTAGGACCGGTACTCTTTTTGGAAGTAATTATATTTACAATATCTCCGTTTTTTAACTCATATTCTAAAGGAACTATCTTACCATTTACTTTGGCCCCCACACAGTTATGACCAACTTCAGTGTGGATATGGTAGGCAAAATCTATGGGTGTTCCTCCTCGCGGTAATGACATCACATCACCTTTCGGAGTAAAAACAAATACCTCGTCCTGGAATAAGTCAATCTTTAAGGCCTTCATAAACTCCTGTGGTTCCTGTAAGTCTTTTTGCCATTCCAGTAACTGTCTGAGCCAGGATAACTTTTCTTCATAGTCATCTTTATCGGTTTTACCTTCTTTATAACGCCAGTGGGCAGCAATACCATATTCGGCCGTTTTATGCATCTCATGAGTCCTGATTTGTACTTCCAGCGGGTCACCACTGGGACCGATTACGGTAGTGTGTAAGGATTGATACATATTCGATTTAGGCATTGCTATATAATCTTTAAACCGGCCCGGCATTGGTTTCCAGATCTCATGAACCACACCTAATACCTGATAACATTCTCTAACACTATCTACAAGAACCCGAACAGCTGTTAGGTCATATATTTCACTAAAATCTACCTCTTTACGCTGCATTTTTTGATAAATACTGTAAAGATGCTTGGAACGACCGTATATCTCGGCATTTAAATCCTGCTCCTTTATCTTCTCGCGTAGAGTGCTGATAGCATTTTGAATATTTCTATTTCGGGATGACCTATTTTCTTTTAGCTTCTTTTTCAATTCGTCATATACATCAGGCTGAAGAAAATAAAAGCTTAAATCTTCTAATTCAGACTTCATTCTGGACATCCCTAAACGATGAGCTAAGGGGGCATAAATCTCAATTGTTTCTTCAGATTTAAAGATTTGTTTTTCCCGGCCCAAATGTTCAAGCGTTCTCATATTATGAAGCCTGTCAGCTAATTTAATTAAAACAACTCTGATATCTTTGGCCATTGCCAAAAACATCTTCCTTAAACTTTCCGCCTGATGTTCCTCTTTAGACTTAAAATCTAATTTGGTTAATTTAGTTACCCCATCCACAAGAAGAGCAACCTCATTACCGAACATCTCTTCAATATCATCTCTAGTAAATTTAGTGTCCTCTACTACATCATGCAGTAGGGCAGCAGAAATAGAGATTATATCCAAACCAAGGTCAGCTAATATATATGCCACATTGATGGGGTGTTCTATATAGGGTTCACCTGAAACTCTATATTGACCTTCATGAGCTTCATTAGCAATTTCATATGCATTTTTTACAATATCTAGATCGGGGTCATCCATATCAGACCTTATCTTTTTTAATAAAACCTCTATTTCCATATTAATCCCTTCATTTCATAAAAAGTTTAGTCTAAAATTAGTGCTGTAGGAGTGTATATATATCATACCCTTCAATCTCTTTTCTTCCATTAAGATCTACTAATTCTAAAAGAAAAGCAATACTGACTATATTTCCACCTAATTCTTCAATCAAATCAACTGATGCTTTAGTTGTTCCACCTGTTGCTAAGAGGTCATCTACTAATAAGATGTTGTCTCCTTCTTCTATTGCATCACTATGTATCTCAAGTTCATTACTTCCATACTCTAAATCATAACTGGCAGTCAATTTATCATATGGTAGTTTACCTGGTTTTCTTACCGGAATAAAGCCTTTATCTAAAGCATAAGCAATAGGGGTACCAATAATAAAGCCCCGAGCTTCAATACCAACCACATAATCAATATCAACATCTTCATACTCTTTTGCCATTTCATCTATTGCAGCTGTGAATGCATCTTTGTCTTTGAGTAGTGGGGTAATATCTTTAAACAATATCCCTTCCTTAGGAAAATCGGGTATGTTTCTAATATAGTCATTAAAATTCATCGTTCTCCTCCTCCAGTTTTGTAAGCTTATTAATTAATTTAAACAGATTCTTATCCCTTAATAACCTTCTCAAATTTTGATACCTTTTCTTAATGTTAATAATATTATTATAATATACTGAATTTGATAAGTCCAATTCAGTATTATCTAAACCTACAACATTAATCTCTTCATCAATCATTTTTAAAAAGTTACTTTCTTCTAATATATCTAATACTTTGGCTGTTTTATTTAAATTGATGTTCAATTCTTTTTTTATTGCTTCTTTAATTTCTTTTTTTAAAAATTTATCTTTTGAAAAATTGGAGCTTATTATTTCACGTGATTTTTTTACTGTCTTTTTGGTTGGTAAATTTTGTTTAATTAGCCTTTCATTTAACTTTAAATCTTCATTATTGAATATTAAATGAATAATTTTTTCATCAAAGTTTTTAACTATTTTATAGAAATCAATAAGTGAAAATGGGATTGAATACAGGACTAAATGATTATCTTTATCCATTTTGCAGTTAATAACCTTATCAAATAGGATTAGATCTGCCCGGTCATTATTAAATTTTTCCCAATCATTTATTGCTACCTCAAATCCGACTCTTGTTAGTTCTTTCTTTAATTTTTTAATTTCTTTATTCCCATTAATAAAAACTGCAATCTTATCCCGATAATTTTTCAATCCCTCAAGATATTTAAGCTTTCGTTTAATACCCCTTTTATCATAGATCGTGTAATTATTTTTTTGAAAAGTAATAGGAAAATAGGTATGGTCTTCTCTCACATTAATATCTTCTACTCTGATTTCCACTTCATCTTTGCCCCGCCAGTTATTCAAATAAATTTTTGCTACTAAATCAATATTTTTATTTTTTATCTCTTGGTTTAACTCTCCCATATTAAAACAAATGCCTGAAATGCCATTTTCCAATTGAATTTTCAGATGTTTATTGTCCTTACCTACTGTATAATGGTTTTTTAATCTAATATTACTTAGTAAAAATTTGGGACGGGGGTTCCCTACCCCATAGGGTTTTAAAAGATCAAGTTTTTGATGAAATTTTTCGTTAATCTTATTACTTTTAATAATTGAATCAAGCTTGATACCAGGAATAAAATCCTCGGGGCTCAATTTTCCCTGTATATATTGATTTAATTTATCCTTAAATTCATCGATCCTATCTTCCTTAATCGATAATCCCGCTGCCATAGAATGGCCTCCGTAATTCTCCAAAAGGTCTCTGGTATACTTGAGACCTTCAGTTATATCCAGCTTACTAATACTGCGGGCCGAACCGTGACCAATACCATCTTCCCCGACAGCAATTAAAATAACAGGTAGATAATATTTTTCAACCAATCTTGAGGCCACAATCCCGATTACTCCCCGATGCCAATCACGAGAATGTAGTACAATCGGTTTCTGCTGTTTTATATCTTCTTTATTGATCATAGCCAGAGCTTCTTTATAGATTTCTTCTTCTTTTTTTTGCCGGTCGCGGTTGATAGCAATTAATTTTTCACTTATTTGCTCTGCTTCTTGCTTATTATTAGTAGTTAATAATTTAACACCTTTTTCCGGTTCTTCCATTCTCCCAATCGCATTTATGGGAGGAGCGACTATATAACCTATTTGACCGGGATTTATCTTCTTCCCTTTTAGTTTGAGCCTGGATAATAATTTTTCTAAGCCTAATTTGTTGGTATTTTCTAAGATTTCTAAACCTTCTTTAACCATTATCCTGTTATCATTTTTTAGTTCTACAATATCGGCCACAGTCCCTAATGCTGCTAAATCAAGATGGTTTTTAATAATATTTAGGTTCATTTCCTGTTCTACTGCCTGTAAAAACTTAAATACTACACCAACTCCGGCCAGTACTTTAAAATAATCAGATTCTTCTCTCTGCGGGTCAACTACAGCAACGGCCGCGGGAATTTCATCGCCTAACTTATGGTGATCTGTGATTAAAACATCTACACCCTGCTTATTTAGATAATCAACTTCTTTAACAGCTGTTATGCCGCAGTCTACGGTTATTAATAGATCATTTTTTGCAAGGTCAAGATTATCTAAACTATCAATTCGTAAACCATAGCCTTCCTTCAAACGGTTGGGAATATAGTAATCGTAATTGGAAAAATTAATGTCCTCAAAAAATCTAATGAATAATGAAGTTGAGGTGATCCCATCTACATCATAATCACCGTATATAATAACTCTTTCCCCATTCTTTATAGCTTCTAATAATCTTTGCACCGCTTTGGTTAAGTCTGTTAAGAGATAGGGGTCCGCAAGTTTGCCGTATTCAGCCTTAATAAATTTATCAACCTTGTTTTCAGTATCCAGTCCTCTATTTAAAAGAACCTGATTTATTATCCTATCTTCATGCACTATATTTTCTTTTTGCTTTAAATACCAGATATTATTCAAATTTATCACCTATCATTTTAAATACAAAACCCCCTATTTTATAAGGGGGTAGCATATACCTTAGATTTTTATTAATTATTTTTCTCTTCTTCCGTATCATCTTCTTCTAGATTGTATGCTATATCTTTATTTTCGCTTTTGTTTTTCTCTTTTTCTTCTTCGGTTTCAGCTTCTTCTTTAACTTCTTCTTCAGCTTCTTCGCTTTTGGCTTCTTTTTCTTTACTAGATTTTTTACCCAGTCCAAAAAAACCTCTTTTTTCTTTAGGCTTTTCTTCTTGACTTTCTTCTTGAGAAGAATCTACAACACTGCTTTCCGGAGAATATCTTTCTAATCTCCTCTTTTCTTCTTTAAGTTCATCTAATTCTTCTTTTAAAGACTGGATTTCTAACTTTAAATTCTTATTTTTTCTTTTTAGCTGAAACTGTTTAAAGTAACTGAAAATACCAATTACAAGGGCTCCAAAAATTATCGAACCAAGGACAACAACTGCCAGAGAAATCTCAAACTCCCACATTAATATATTTAAAGCAACTATGGAAGCGTTTTGGATTGCAAATATAGCAATTAGAATTGCAAATATCAATCCAAAAATAATGGTTCCTTGCATATTTAAAACCCCTTTCTATTTTTTATTTGTAATCCTGTGTGTCCAGGTTACAAGGAGGGGACTGGCTACAAATATAGAAGAATATGTACCAGCAAACATACCGATAAATAATGCAAGCATGAATACTTTAATGGAAGCCCCACCGAATAAATATATAGCTAAAATTGTTATTAAAGTTGTTAAAGATGTATTTATTGATCTTGGCAAAGTATCTACAACGGCCTGATTAGCGAGTTCTTTAAAGGGTGTCTTGTGCATCATCTTCATGTTTTCTCTTATTCTATCAAAGATAACTATCGTATCGTTTATAGAATAACCAATTATTGTTAGTAGTGCAGCCACAAAGGGTGTATTTACCTCACTGCCCAAAATGGCAAAAATACCAAGTGTAATTAAAACATCATGCATCAATGTAATTATTGAAACTATTGCAAATCTAAATTCAAAACGGACACTTATATATAATACAATAGCAACAGAAGCTATCAGTAAAGCGAGGATAGCTTTAGTTCTTAACTCCTGACCTATAACTGCCCCTACAGACTCAGATCTCAACATATCGGTAGAAGGATATTCGTTTTTTAACCCTTCTTCTATATCGCTGATCTGTTGAGGTGACAATTTCTGTGCTCTAATGAGAACACCTTTTATCCCCTGAGTATCAGACTGCTGGATCTTGGCATCAGGAGCAATATTTATCTTTTGTAATACATTTCTTACTTCTTGATTGGTTATTTCTTGGTCAAATCTAAATTCTAATAACGAACCACCCTGAAAATCTATACCAAAGTTAAGTCCATTTATAGCTAAAAATAATAGTCCAATTACTAGTATTGTTATGGAAATAGTGTACCAAATTCTTCTTTTTCCCAGTATATCCATCTTCTTTACCTCCTTTTTGCACCAAATGCAGCATCGCTTTGTAGTAAATTAGAATGAGTAAATAAATCTATAACATTTCTAGTTATGAAGAAGGCAGTAAACATACTTACTAATACACCTATTCCCAATGTAACTGCAAATCCTCTCACTGTACCACTTGTATAGTAAGCAAGAATTAAAGCAGTTATTAAGGTGGTTACATTAGCGTCAATAATTGTCCTATATGCCCTCTTGAAACCAGCATCTATGGAAGCTCTTAGGGTTTTACCGGACTTCCGTTCATCTTTTATTCGTTCAAA
>CAZGMM010000069.1:0-13035 GCA_964526845.1 uncultured Halanaerobiales bacterium
GAACCCGGCTATACCTCCGAAGAGAGGGCCCAGGAGGCCAAAAAACAAGAACTTGAACTAGAATCTACCTTGTATAAAACTGATGAAGATACTGCCCCCTACTTTGTGAGATATGTTCGTGATACATTATTAGACATGTATGGGGCCAACATGGTTTATGGTAGTGGCCTGAAAGTATATACCACCCTTGATACAGAGATGCAGGAGATTGCCAATAAATCTGTTAAAAATGCGCTGGAACAAAAATATATACCTACTGTACAGAGAGATAATGCAGCTGATCCCAATCAACCTCAGATGGCCTTAATTACGCTTGATGCCAAAACAGGTGCTATCAAAGCAATGATTGGTGGTAGGGGCAATGATCAGTTTAATCGGGCCACTCAGGCTGTTAGACAGCCCGGATCGGCCTTTAAACCTTTTGTCTATACCACGGCTGTTAAAAATAATTATTCACCCGGTGATGTCATAAATGATATGCCGATGCCTAATCCAAAGAAAAACAGTCAAAACCAGAAAGAAATCTGGCCGACAAACTATGAGAATAAATACCGCGGGATGGTTAGTTTAAGAACCGGTCTTGTTCATTCCATCAATGTAGCGGCGGTTAAACTAATGCAGAAGGTCAGTGTTAATGATACAGTATCAACCGCCCGTCAGATGGGTATCTCAACCTTTAAAAAGGCGGATAATGTGGAAGACCACTATTCACTGGCATTGGGTGGTTTAAACAGAGGTGTTAAGCCGATTGAAATGGCAACCGCCTACGGCATCTTTGCCAACAGCGGGATCAGAACCGAACCATTTGCGATTACAAGGATTTTAGACAGTGATAACCGGGTAATATATGAAGCACATCCTAAAAAACAGATCGTTTTAAGTCCGGAGACAAGTTACTTGATGACCGATATGTTAAGGTCAGTTATAAATCAAGGTACCGGCTGGAGGGCCGACTTAGACAGACCGGTAGCCGGTAAGACCGGTACGACCAATAATTATACAGACGCCTGGTTTGTGGGATTCACTCCCAGCCTGGTCACAAGTGTCTGGATCGGGGAAGACAATCTCCAGAAAATGGTCTATGACCAGAGAGATGAAAACGGCAACCTGATCTTTACCGAAAACGGACGGGCCCGCACCATCTCTAGTGCTGAAGCAGCCCAGTTATGGGGAGACTATATGCGGGAAGTAGTCAAGGGACGGGAAGTCTCTTACTTCAGTGAACCTCAGAATATTAAATCGGTCTCCATTGATCCGGTTACAGGTAAACTGCCCAATAAATATACGCCCCGCATAACTGAGGAGTTGTTTAAAACTGAAAATGCACCGCGTCAGGCGGAGAACTTACACGGTCCAACAGAAACCGTTAAAATCGATAAAACAACCGGTATGCTGGCCACGGAAAACTGTCCGGCTGATAATGTAGTTGAATATACTTATATTGAAAAAAGCGGTGTTAGGGTAGGACCGACTGAAATTCACTTCAGCGAGAGAAATGACGGTTCCAAGAACTCTGAGGACCTTGTTAAGGGGGTATATGTGGTTAATGAAGGAGAACCTATTCAAAAGATCAACCCTGAATTAGGTATTCCCCAAACTGATGGCAATGGTAATACCGTTTACCAGTCAAAACCAACTCAGTACTGTACTGAACACCCTTCCGATGAAAAGGTAGAACCGATGAATCCCCAGGACAGCGTAATATTTGATATCTGGGAGTTCTTAAATAAACAGAATGATGATGAGGAATAATTAGAAAAATGAATATATAAATGTTAAACCCGGGCAACTGCCCGGGTTTTTTAATTAAAATATATTTCTCTTTATTCGATTTTTATCATTAACTTCTTTAACTTAAATTCACGATGGTAACACCCATACCACCTTCACTTTGATTTCCATAGCGGTAGTCGGCTACCTCTTCATTACCTTCTAAAACTTCTTCTACGGCCTTTCTGAGGGCACCTGTACCTTTACCATGGATTACTTCGACTGTACTGTAACCAGCCAATCTGACATCATCTAGGTACTTGTCCAGCTTGCGTTGGGCCTCATCATACCGCATACCTCTTAAGTCCAGGCGGTTGGTAGTAGCCTGGTTCTTTTTAACCTGGTACTTTTTAACCATCCGCTCTTTATGCACATCCGGCATTTCAATGGGAATCAGATCACTTATATCCGCATTTATCTTCATCACCCCGGCCTCTACAATTGCCTTATCACCTTCGATCTCGACAACTCTACCTTTTTTACCGAGGTTCTTAACTCTGACGGTCATACCTTTTTTGATCTCTTCTTTTTTACCTTCTTCAGTTTCTTCTTCGCTTTTGTCAACTTCTAACTCACTTCTAAATTCTTTTAATTCTTTATTGATCTCGGTCGCTTCCCTGTCCAGTTCGGGCCGGGTGGCTTCAGCTTTATCCTTGAGGTCGCGAATAATATTTTTGCTTTTCTTTTCTGCCCTCTTGATAATCACTTTGGCCTCTTTTTTAGCCTCTCTGATAGCAGCTTCTTTTTCTTCTTTTAGTTCCTCTAGTTTGGCTTCATACTCTTCTTTCATCTCTTTGGCTTTTCGATGGTTATATTCCGCTTCTTCTCTCAGTTCCTGATAACGGTTTCTTTCATTATTTAGTTCAGTTATGATATTTTCTACTTCCAGTTCCTTTTTATCGATTAGCTTGCGGGCCTCTTTTACTATCTCTTCCGGCAGGCCCAATCTTAAGGCTATTTCAAAGGCGTTACTGCCACCCGGTACTCCCATGATTAAACGGTAGGTCGGTTTTAAGGACTCTAAGTCAAATTCAACCGAGGCATTTTCCACATGGGGAAAGGAGTAGGCATAACTTTTTAACTGACTGTAGTGGGTAGTTGCGATCGTAATTGCATTTTTAGACTTTAACTTCTCTAAGATCGCGATACCCAGGGCAGCACCCTCACGCGGGTCAGTCCCTGCCCCTAATTCATCTAGAAGGATCAAACTTTTAGAATCGGCCTTTTCTAAAAAGGCATTGATATTATTCATATGGGAAGAAAAGGTACTTAAGTTCTGTTCTATACTCTGTTCATCCCCGATATCGGCAAATATCTTATTAAACACTCCCACTAAACTATCTTCCGCGGCCGGAATATGCAGTCCGCTCTGGACCATTAAAACAAAAAGACCGACCGTTTTTAAACTAACCGTCTTACCACCGGTATTGGGACCGGTGATTACCAGGTTATTAAATCCGTCCCCGGCTTCTATCGTAATGGGAACCGGTTCGTTTTTTAAAAGCGGGTGACGCCCCTCGTTGATCTTGATAATACCTTCATCATTTAAACTGGGGGCAGACCCGTTGATATTTTCACTGTATTTGGCTTTAGCAAAGATCTGATCTAAGATAGTTACCTGTTTTAAAGAATCTTTAATATCATCAGCAAAACCGGCTACCTGGTAGGTTAACTGCTGTAATATCTTATAGATCTCTCTTTCTTCCTCTTCTTTGACCTCTCTTAGCTCATTATTTAATTTAACTACTTCCATCGGCTCCATGAAGATCGTCATCCCACTGGCCGACTGGTCATGTACAATCCCGTCAAAGGAGTTCCTGTATTCTTTCTTCACGGGAACTACATAGCGGTTTTCACGCCTGGTTACAATCGATTCCTGTAACATGTTCTGATAATTACTGTTTTTGGTGATACTGTCCAGACGGTCCCTTACCTTGTTTTCAATACTCTCTAACTGGTTTCTTAACGACTTCAGTTTAGAGGAGGCCTCATCTTTTACATAGCCGGAGTAATCGATACAACGGTTGATTTCATTCTGTAAATCAGCAAAAACATCGATTTCATTACCGATCGCAAAGATTAAATTATACTCACGTTCAATCGTTCTTTGGTCGACATCATTTTTGATATCATTGAAGAAACCCCGCATGTTCCGAAAGGCATTTAAAGTACTTTCAATATCGATCAGTTCTTTAATTGATAAAACAACTTCTTTATCAGATTTTTTTAAGAACTCCCTAATATCTCTTACTCCCCCAAAAGGAGGTTTGCTGTAGTCGTTATAAATCCTTTTAGCCTGGGTTACTTCTTTTAACCTTTCTTCTATATAGTCTAAGTCCTTATATGGTTTTAATTCCGAGACTAACTTTTGGCCGAGAAAGGTATCGGCCTGTTCTTTTACATCATCCATTATCTTGGCCAGTTCTAAAACTTCAATGCTATGTTTATCCAATCTATTTCACCTCAAATAGTTCTTTTAACTCTTTTATGGAATATGTGTTTACTATATCTTCCTTTTCAGCCCAGGCCCGGCGGGCTATACAGATCCCGTACTTCATATAATCATACTGATCACTGTGATGTGAATCGGTATTTATAATTAACTTAACACCTTCCCGTAAGGCATCACGGGCCATCGTGTCATTTAGATCAAAACGGGAAGGGGATGCATTTATTTCAAGTATAACATTGTTTTCCTTAGCTTTTGCTAAGACTTTTTCAAAGTCAAACTCAAAAGGCTGCCGCTGTCCTAACATCCGTCCGGTCGGGTGTCCGATAATATCAACATAGGGACTTTCGATCGCTTTAACAATTCGTTCTGTCATCTTATCTTTAGGTAAGTTAAAGTTAGCATGAACAGAAGCAATCACAAGATCAAAGCCAGCTAAAATATCGTCTGTATAGTCAAGACTACCGTCCTTTTTGATATCGACTTCTATCCCTTTTAAGAGCAGAAAGTCCGGGAATTCTTCCCTTACTTCTTCAATCTCCTGCCACTGTTCTTTCACCTTTTCCACTGACAAGCCGTTTGCTATATTTAAGGACTGAGAATGATCTGTGAAGGCCAGGGCCTGATAACCCCTCTCCCGGGCAGCTTCCACCATCTCTCTGATACTCATCGTTCCATCACTGTAATTAGAATGGACGTGGAAGTCTCCCTTCATATCAGCTATGGTAATTAGGTCCGGCAGCTGATCATTTTGGGCTGCTTCTATCTCACCCCGGTCTTCCCTAATTTCCGGTTCCATGTACTTTAAGTCCAACAGTTCATATATTTCTTCCTCAGAGGAGGCCTCAATTCTCTTATCACCTGCGAATACACCGTATTCGTTTAACTTGTAATTCTTATCCTTGGCGATCTGTCTTAACTTAACATTATGGTACTTAGAACCGGTAAAGTATAGTAGGACAGCTGGATATTCATCTTGATTCACGATCCGAAAATCGACCTGTAAGCCGTCCTGAGTGCGGCCTGAAATCTTGGTATCCCCTTCTAAAAGGATATCTTTTATCGGTTCTAATTCTTTGATGGTTTTTAATAGGTTATGGTCTTTTTTATCCTTAACAGACATCAAGATATCGAGGTCCCCGATCTTAATCTTCCTTCTTCTGGTACTACCGGCGGTTTCGATATCGATTATCTCCTCTGATTTCTCTTTCAATTCTTTTATCAACTTAGTAGAGGTTTCTAAGGCCTGATTCAGATTGATGAAGCTGGTGTACTCTTCATATTCTTTTAGGGCCTCTAAGAGATTTTCTTCTGTCTTGGCCCCCATACCCTTAAGTTCTCTTATTCTTTCTTCCTTTAAGGCTTTTTTAAGTTCTTTAATATTACTTATCTCTAATTCTTCTAAGAACTTACCGGCTGTCTTTGGACCTAAACCCGGGATATTGAGCAGTTCTTCAAAACCGGGCGGTAGTTCTTTTCTTAAATCTTCTAAGGGTTCACAGTAGCCCTTTTCGAAGATATCTTTTATAGTCCCGGCAATTCCCTCTCCAATACCCTTGATCTCTTCTAAGCGGTCTTCCTTGACCATCTTTTCTAAATCTATCGTACGGTCGGATACAATCCGGGAGGCGTTATCATAAGCCCTGACCCGGTATTTGTTTTCTCCCATGATCTTCATTAAGTCGGTATATTCACTTAGCATCTCTGATATTTCTTTATTGCTGAAGCTGTGCATTTTTTCACCCCTTACAAAAAAATTGACCATAAGATTAGTTATGGCCAAAAAGACGTTCTAGATTCTCTTTTACATAGGGAGTTAAATCTAAAAATCTATCAGCAAACATCGACTGATCTATAGTATCCGTCAAAGACTGGTAGGGAATCTCTGAAAGGATTAAAAGCAGAAAGTAGACTAATACTCCCCCCTTTAAAAGTCCAAACAGAGCACCTCCCACCTGGTTGACGGGTTTGACAAAGGCGTTATCCGTCATCTTTTCCAAGACATTGCTTAGAATCTGGATAACGATATTCACTCCGATGAAAATTACTGCAAAACTAATAAACTGCAGGAATGTTTCTGATACATTTAAATATGGTTTGAGAAAGTATTGAAACTCTGCATACCTTGTGATGGCAAGGTAGAGAGAAACTAAAATACCTAAAATTGTGGCAGTCTGTTTTACAAATCCCTTTTTATAGCCTTCGAATATGAAATATAATAGGATGATACTTATCACGATATCTATAACAGTAATTGAGCCATCCAATTATTAATCTACCTCCTCCAGTAGATTATTTAATTCTCTATTGGCGCGCTTCAGGGAATTATTGTCTTTAATTAATTTATCTCTCACTTCTTTTAAATCTTTATTTTCTTCTTTTAAATCCTGGAGTTCAGATTTTGTTTTAAATAAATCATCGGCAATATTGATCATGGTCAGACCTAATAGACTCCTGCGCGGGAGGCGGGGATAGGTTTCCTGGATCTCCTGGCCCACATTGTTTATATATTCGGCCAGATCCCTGACATAGTCCTCTGAAACCTTACCCTTAACTACCAGTTCCTCATCCAAGATCTTTACCGTGAATTTATTTTCTTCTTTATATTTTTCCATAATTATACAGCCCCTGTTTGTTTATGTTCTACATTAATAATTTCACTATTATATTTCAAATTCCTGCAACTACGCCTATTTTTTTCTTATTTCTGCCTCGTATTTATCTTCTAAGTTTTTAACTATCTGATTGAATACCTCATTTACCTCTTCATCGGTTAAGGTCCGGTCCGGGGCCTGGAATAGTAATTTAAAGGCAATTGACTTCTGACCGGCCGGGATCTGTTCACCCTGATAGATATCAAATAGTTCAGTTTTCTTTAAGATGGAATGATCTGTGCTATTGATTAGGTTTAATACTTCCATAACCGGTACCTCTTCTGAGATTAAGACCGCTAAATCACGTGCTACAGCTGGATATTTAGGCAGCATCTCAAAGAGATAGTCGCCGATTTCAACTTCCGCTAGGATCTTATCTAAATCAATCTCGCTTACGGCGGTTCTATCCTTTAGATCATAGCTGTCGATAACTTGTGGTTTAAGTTCTCCTAAGATACCGATCCTTTCATTTTTGAACCTGATTTCAGCGGTCCGACCGGGGTGCAGGAAGTCTTCTTTACCACGTGCAAACTCGATTTCTTTACTGATATCAAGTCGTTCAAAAAGTTTTTCTAAAGCGCCTTTCAGATAGTAGAAGTCGGGCGCATCAAGCTCCCAGATATCTTCTCCGGCTCCCATGGAACCGGCCGCTAATTTTGTCTTCTCTTCCGGTCTCTCGTTATGTCCCTGGTTAATAAATATCCTGCCGATTTCAAAGTAGCTTACCTGATCGATCTGTCTTTTGGCATTGGTCGAGATCGACTCGATCAAGTTCGGTAAAAGTGAAGTCCTTAACAGTCCAAATGCTTCGTTTAAGGGGTTTTTAATACTAACCCACTTCTTGTACCTGTGATCTTCTGAGAGTCTGAGGTTCTTATAATCTTCTGGCCCGGTCAGACTGAAGGTGATAATCTCATCTAAACCGGCCGCATTCATCGTATTTTTGATCTCTTTTTCAATCTTTTGTTTTCTACTCCTCTTACCAACTTCATTGGTTTTAGGGACAGTTGAAGGTATATTATTATAGCCGTAAATCCGGGCGATCTCTTCTATGATATCGGCATCCTGTTCGATATCATTGCGGTAAGAAGGTGCTTTCACTTTAATTGATTCGGCCTCTTTTTCGATTACTTCTATCTCCAACCTTTTTAACATATCTTCAATTTCATCTTTATTTAACTCGATACCAAGTAAGCGGTTAACCTTGGCCAGGTTAACATCTATAATATTCTCCTGATAAGGAACGGGGTAGTTATCAATAATACCCTGTGCCACTTTACCGTCTGCATACTCCTGCATCAGGTAGGCGGCCCGGTTACCGGCCTCGATTACCCGTTCAATATCTATACCGCGTTCAAAACGGTGAGAGGCCTCACTGGGTAGGCCCAGCTTGCGGGCGGTCTTTCTGATACTGGTCGGTTCGAAGTAGGCGGCCTCTAAAAAGATATCGGTAGTCTGATCAGTTACCTCACTATTTTCGGCCCCCATCACACCTGCCACGGCGATTACCTTTTCGGGATCGGTAATGACCAGGGTCTCCTCATCAAGGGTTCTTTCTACATCATCGATAGTGACAACTTTCTCATTTTCTTCAGCCCTTCTGACAATAACTTTCCCCTCCTTGATCTTATCCAGATCAAAGGCATGTAAAGGCTGGTTGTACTCCATTAATATATAGTTGGTAATATCAACTATATTATTGATCGGCCTGATTCCGGCCGCTTTTAAGCGCCTCTGCATCCATTTGGGAGAGGGCTTGATCTTAACATCCCTGATCACACGTCCGGCATAACGGGGACACAAGTCCTCATCTTCTATTTTGATTGAAGCTAATTTATCGATACTTGTACTGTCATCATCTTCAATATCTATCTCGGGCCAGTCAATCTGGCTGCTGCTTTTCTCCATAGCCTTAACTTCCCGGGCGACACCTAACATACCCAGGCAGCGGGCATAGTTGGGGGTTAAGTCCAGATGGAATACATATTCGTCCAAACCATAGTACTCCACAAAAGGTTGACCGACTTCGGCCTTATCCGGTAAAATCATGATACCGCTGGCCCTTTCTTCCTGGAGGCCCAACTCATCTTTAGAACAGATCATCCCTTCCGAGACCTCACCCCTGAGCTTGGTCTTTTCAATCTCCATCCCGGTCGGTAAGGTAACACCTACCTCGGCCACCGGTACTTTTATATCGGACCTCACATTGGGGGCCCCGGTAATCATCTGCAGGGTCTTATCACCTGTATTAACCTGACAGATCTTTAACTTATCTGCATTGGGATGGTTATTTATTTCAACAATTTCTCCAATTATGATATTTTCTAAGCCTGCACCTAAGTACTCTACTTCCTCTACCTCCAGGCCGGCCATCGTTAATTTATGGGACAGCTCTTCGGGAGTATAGGGGAAGTCAATATATGTTTTTAACCAGTTATATGGTACCTGCATCTTATCTCACACTCCTTTGTTAAAATTGATGGATAAATCTCTTGTCATTTTCATACAGTACCCGAATATCATCTATATCATATTTTAACATTGCAATTCGGTCCCAGCCCATACCAAAGGCAAAACCACTGTATACATCGGGATCAATATCTGACATTCTCAAGACATTGGGATGGACCATACCTGAACCCAATACTTCCACCCAGCCTGTATAGGAACAAAAAGAACAGCCAGCTCCTTTACAGACATTACAGGAAACATCTACTTCTGCACTCGGTTCGGTAAAGGGGAAGTAACTCGGTCTGAACCTGATCTTTCTCTCTTCCCCATAGATCTCATGCACAAACTCGGCGATGACACCCTTTAAGTCACTGAAGGAGATATCCTTATCGATAACAAGCCCTTCAATCTGATGGAAGTTGGGTGAATGGGAAGCATCCAGTTCATCCGAACGGTAGACTCGGCCCGGGGCAATGATCCTGATCGGCAGGTCCTGTTTTTCCATGGTTCTAATCTGGACCGGTGAGGTATGGGTCCTCAGTAGGTATTGATCATCGATATAGAGGGTATCCTGTAAGTCGCGGGCAGGATGGTCCTCCGGGATATTCAGGGCTTCGAAGTTATAGTATTCATTTTCTACCTCCGGTCCCTCTTCGATCGAAAAGCCCATACCTAAAAATAGTTCTACCACTTCATCGATAATATGGGTAAAGGGGTTTTTATGGCCGACATTAACCTCAGCCCCCGGTAAGGTGATATCGATCGTTTCGGCCTTTAATCTTTTTTGTTTTAGTTCTTTTTCCTTTTTTTCCTTGATTTTTTCATACATATTCTGTGCTTTGTTCTTTAATATATTGGTCTCTTTACCAACGATCGGCTTCTTTTCATCATCAACCTGACCCATTTTAGAAAAGATCTGGGAAATCTTGCCCTTTTTACCCAGGTATTCGACCCGCAGATCTTCTAACTGGTCGAGGTCTTTAACATTCTCGAACTTTTCTTCTACTTCTTTTTCAATCTTTTTGATTTCTTCTAATAAATCCAATTTTGACACCTCCGTAGTTTTAAGCATAAAAAAAACTCGTCCTCACGAAGGGACGAGATGAACGCGGTACCACCCTAGTTACCTTACCACAGAGAGGTGGTAAGATCACTTGGAATCTTTAACGGAATTACCCGGATAAGACCTACTATTAGTTCAGTCCTCGGCTCAGGAGTGAACTTCATTACAAAACCTTAATAAGACCGTTCTCAGTCATCTGACAGTCTCTCCCTGTTTTAAGTTTTTGTAACTACTCTCTCCTTCACAGCCTTTAGTTATGTTTGGGTTTTACTTACTAACTATCTCTTCTAATTTCTGTCCTAAACATTCTCCTGTATGCCAAATAAGCATCGACCGACCCGGTTTCCTCAAACAATTTCCAGAACAATGATGCAGCTACGCCCAAAAAGGACCACATCCTTTCACAGAGATAGTTGTCTTTAATTTTTTATATTATATCACAAGTTCCTTGTTTTGACAAGGATAATAAAATAAATTGCTTTAATTTTCTAATATTTTAAACATGATGATACCGCCCGCTACCCCTGCGTTTAAGGACTCAATATTTCCCTTAAGAGGAATTTTTACACATACATCGGCAATATCAATCAGCTGCCGCCTGATCCCGTTACCTTCATTACCGATAATTAAGGAAAGTGGTTCCACATATTTTACTTCATTATAGTACTTATCTGTATTTAGATCAGCCGCATAGATATTTTGCTTTTTACTATTTAGCATCCCTTTTAAGTCGTCTAATTCTATATCCTTGATAAAGGGCAGGGAATAAATTGCACCCACTGTCGATCTTAAGACCTTTAAATTAAAGACATCGACAGATCCCTTAGAGATTATTACGGACTGGAAACCGGCCGCTGCCGCTGTCCTGATCATCGTCCCCATATTTCCGGGGTCCTGGATCTGGTCAATTACTAGGATATAGTCTTTTGATAATACTTCCTCTTGACTGGTTTGGGGCTCATTTACGATCGCGATTACTTCCTGCGGGTTTTCTGTATCTGCTACTTCAGAAATCAGGCTGTCGGATACAAAAATTAGTTTTTCCTCATTATTAATTAGAAATGATTCACTCTTGTGTTCGTTATAATAATCCCGGGTAAGGTAGATACTGGCTATGTCGGCCCCGGACTTATAGGCACCTCTGATTAACCTCAGCCCCTCTAAGATAAACTGATTTCTTTTTTTCCGGTACTTTTTTTGATAGAGTTTTCTTAAATATTTGACTTTATCATTCTTGATACTCGTAATTTCTTCCATTATGATCACCTAATATACTAAAAACCCGGCAAACACCGGGTTTTTAAAATAATGTATTATAATTCTGATTTTGCAACTTCAACTAGTTCACTGAAGGCATCTTTATCGTTTACAGCCATCTCAGCTAGCATTTTTCTATCAATCTCTACATTAGCCTGTTTTAGACCATTGATAAATCTTGAATAGGTAAGTCCGTTCTGTCGGGCCGCTGCATTGATTCTGGTAATCCAGAGGCGGCGGAAGTTACGCTTCTTTTGGCGTCTGTCTCTGTAGGCATACTGTAAGGATTTAATTACAGCCTGCTTGGCAGGACGAAACAGCGTACTTCTTGAACCGATAAATCCTTTGGCCGACTTGAGAACCTTCTTTCTCCTTCTGCGTGCTTTTGAACCTCTTTTCACACGAGCCATGCTTAATCACTCCTTTTTTCCGTCTATATCAAAATATTTGATTATTATATATTCAATTATTCATAGGGTAATAATTTCTTGTATCTCTTTTGGTATGTCTTATCCATTGTTGTTGGCTTTCTTAAATGTCTTTTTCTTTTGGAAGACTTCTTGGTTAAAATATGGCTTTTAAAAGCCTTACGTCTTTTAATCTTTCCGTGTTTAGAAACCTTAACTCTCTTTTTTATTCCTTTATGAGTCTTAAGTTTAGGCATCAATAATACCTCCTTACTTTAATTGCTTTTATCACTAACAGGGGTTAAAAACATTAACATGTTGTGGCCTTCCATCTTGGGACCACTTTCAACTTTACCAATATCGTCTGTTTCTTCTATTAGCCTATCCATGAGGTCATAACCTAGATCCTTATGGACCATCTCTCTACCCCTGAATCGAATGCGTACCTTCACTTTATTTTTATCATTTAAAAATCTACGAGCCTGCTTTAACTTAACATTAAAGTCATGGTCCTGGATTTTAACACCCATCTGGACCTCTTTAACCTTCATTACATTCTGATTTTTCTTCTGTTTCTGTCTCTTTTTAGCCTGCTCGTATTTGTATTTACCGTAATCCATGATCTTGCACACAGGTGGATTCGCCTGAGGAGCTACTTCCACTAAGTCAAAACCTCTCTCTTCAGCCTTATCTAAGGCATCATCCAGACTTTGGATTCCAATCTGTTCTCCTTCATTGTCGATTAACCTAACTTCATTAGCTCTGATTTGCTCATTGACACGCAAGTCGTTATTATTACTGATTTTATGCACCTCCACTTTTTTTTGGACAACAAAAAACGGGTGGTAGAAACCACCCGTTTGCATACACATAAAGTTAGGAGACATAAATCGCCTCAAGTAATACCTACTAACTATTAACCAATAATCCTATTATTGGTGAGAAACAGTGGTTTCTACTTTATTGTCGAATTAAATTGTACCA